>CAZVYV010000746.1:0-1662 GCA_964630985.1 uncultured Occallatibacter sp. | reverse complement strand
ATGTCTCTACTCGTATTCTTCCCTTTGCATTACCGAACTCGCCATTGGAGCGGACGTATTTCTCAATCAGGTGCGCGCTTCAGCATTGGCCAACGATCTGAGCTGTGCCCTGCTGGGGCTCCCGTTGCGTGGCGGAGCCGCCGGCATGATTTGCGATCTTTCGCAATATTCGGAACGGGAGACGCGCCGGGTGTTCCGCGATTACTGCCAACGCTTGCGGGCGACCCTGCCGAGCTTTTTCGGATTTTCACGGGTGCACGGTGGTAATCGAACGATCCACGGCTGGCTCAGCGAGGACTTGGGCGGAATGGGAAACCGCTTCGGGTCGGTTCGCCAAGCTGAGGCGCAGTGGATGCAGCTGGCGCGCTGGATCACCGAGTTGATTGCCGCGGCGGCACAACCGGCGCCGCAGACTTTCGCCATACAGGGCTGCGCCGGCCTTGGGCTCGCAATTGCAAAAGCCGTTTCCGGAAGGGGAGTCTCGGCGTTCTCCGGTGCCAGGGTAATCATGATGGCGGACACCAGTGGCGCCGTCTTGAATCAGGCCGGGCTGGATGTCACGCGGCTGGAGAGCCACCTTCAGCGGGAACAGATGTTGCTCGGTTACTCCGGGGCCGAACACGCCTACAGCGCGGAGCTGTCGAAATGTGCATGTGACGTGCTCGTCCTGCAAGCGCCTATGCAGGTCACCGCGGCTACGATCCGCCGCGTGCAGGCTAAGCTGATCGTGGAGTGCGTTCCCGATTGCGTTTCGCACGCGGCAAAAGCAGAATTGGCCGCCAAAGGAGTCATCGTGATTCCAGAGGTGTTGGTTCGCAGCGGACTGGTATTGCTGTCGGCGGCCGACTCCGGCGTGTTGCCGCTCACCGAGGCGCGTATGCGCGCTTTGCTGCGGCAAACCGCGAGAAAGTTGATGCCGGAAATCCATCGCGCGGCTGAACTCTGGAAGACCGACCTGGCGCGGGCCGCGCTCTCGCTGGCCATTGAGCGTCGAGCGGACCAAATCAGAGGCGCGGGGCGGTAACTCGTGCGGCGCCGTTGGGCGATTGCCAAGCAACTTCGGGCAGACGTGCCCGGCTCCATGGCCGCCGGGCCGAAGATCTGGTGCCATCGAATCGGCCGAGAGCGCTTCCCATTTCGAACCATCTTCCCGAAATGGAGTTCACCTTTGGAACTGAGCTGACCGCCGCTCATGGGTTGGCGGGGTGCTCAATCCGTTGCGGGACTGCAAGTGTTTGATTCCCGGCATCCGTGTTTCTTTAGATTCGCCCCCAAGGCAAATGAGCACGTTGGAACGCAGGTTGCTTTAGAAGCAATTCGAAAGGGATCTGCGGTCTAATCAAAATGAATGTCAATCAACTTGCTTTACAGCTTGAGTCACTGCTCTCCGCCGCTTACCCGCAAGCAATCACCATGGACCTGAGTGCCGACCTTGAACCAGCCGGAGTTCAGTCACGTTCAGCCCATGAATTTCTGCAGGTGCTGGTCGAGGAAGTCTGTGCTTACCGCGAGATCGATGGCATCCTGATTTGGACGGAACCGGCGGACTCGAAGGAGCCGAAGAGCTCTGGTGTGAGCCTGGGCATTGAAGTATACAGCGCGCAGATTACCGTGCCGGAGCCGAAAACAGAAAACCTGTGGGCGTTTGCGGCCCGTCTGCGC
>CAZVYV010000745.1:0-1662 GCA_964630985.1 uncultured Occallatibacter sp. | reverse complement strand
CGCAAGCGGCCAGCATATCCGTTCGGTTCTCTCATGCCTTATTCGATCGACGAGACCGGACGACCTATCTTTCTGATCAGCAATATGGCCATGCATACCCAGAATATTCAAGCTGACCACCGGGCAAGTCTCTTTGTGGCTCAAGCCGGTGACGGCGATCCGCTCGGCACTGCGCGGGCAACGCTTGTTGGTGATGTGCTTCCCATCCCAGAGGATGAAGTTGGCGAGGCCCGTGAGCGCTATTTATCGCGCTATGAGAACAGCCGTTCCTGGGTGGACTTTAAGGATTTTGGCTTCTATCGCCTGCAGCCTCTGGACATTTACTATGTCGGCGGCTTCGGGGTCATGGGATGGGTGACTGCGGAGGATTACCGGTCCGCAAAGGTTGATCCGCTCGCCGACGCGGCTCCCAGGATTCTCGAACACATGAACTCAGATCATGTTCCCGCGATGATCCTGCTGGCTAAAGTTTATGCCGGCCTCGACGCGACTGAGGCCACAATGACGGCGGTCGACCGGCTTGGATTCCACCTTCGGCTGAAGACCAACGAAGGCATGAAAGGGGCGCGCATCAACTTCCTACGCGAAGTCCAAAACTCGGACGAAGCACGCAAAGTACTCGTGGACATGGTTCGAGCAGCTGAGCCAAAAACGTGACTAAGACAAGAGATCGAATCTTCATCGCGACAGGAATGTCATAATCGAATCGACCATTGAACGTTTCTGGCTGAATCGGCGTTTATCGTTCCTAATCCGAAGAGTGGTGAAGGTTCCCCAAGGATCATGCCGTGCTGTTTCATTTAAGCCATCGAATCTCGTGGCAGCGCGGACCGAAGCCTTGCGCAAGAATCATTGGGACGGATGAGAGCGCGCTCGTTGCCGTGTTTTGCCCAATGCCAGGAGGATGCCGTGGAGCAGTGCTTCCGGCCGGGGCGGACAACCAGGGATGTAAACGTCAACAGGAATGACTGCATCCACTCCGCCCATCGAGGCGTAGTTGGCGCCGAAGATGCCTCCGCTGATGCCGCAGGCGCCGATAGCCACTACGACCTTCGGATCCGGCGTGGCGGCCCAGGTCTTGCGCAGCGCCAATTCCATGTTGCGAGTGACCGGACCGGTGACCAGAAGCATGTCGGCATGACGCGGCGAGGCCACGAAGTGAATGCCGAAGCGCTCGATATCGTGGACCGGGTTGTTCAATGCGACGATCTCTTGCTCACACCCGTTACACGATCCTGCGTCCACCTGCCGGATTGCCAGCGACCGACCTAGTAAGTTTTGAATTGCCTCTGCAATCCGCTTACCGGGCTCTTCGAGGACTGGGCCGTTCGCGGCCAGCTGCAGCCTAGCATGGGTACCGTCGGGATGGAGTGTGTATTCGGCGGTAAGCACGAGGTCGCGACGATCGGTGGCCGCAAGCTCAAACTGCCGAGTCATGCGTACTGCTCCGTCGACAGATGCTGCCTCACATTCGCCACAATAGATGCAGCGGCCGTAATCCACCGTGACCCGCCGCACGCCGTCTGAGTCGTGGAGGGCGATGGCTCCGGTAGGGCAGGCTTCGGCCGCGGGACGTGCATCGCTCCAAGCCTCGAAGTCGAACTCCGGGCATCCCCGAAACTGCTTGGCCAGTCGCGGCGATATGTTCGGATAATCGGCCGT
>CAZVYV010000744.1:0-1663 GCA_964630985.1 uncultured Occallatibacter sp. | reverse complement strand
CTGAGAGCCTGTGAAAAAATCCGCTGGGTATAATGAAGGGAGCGGAGCAAGGACAACGCGAAGGAGCAGGCGATGAGACCAAAGAGGCCCTCGAAGCAAGGCACCGTGGCGCACCCCCCAACTCTCGAAGAGGCTTGCCCCTCGGCGAAGGACCCAGCCTCTGTTGTTGGCCCCATCGTGTCCGAAGCCGCATGCCCGACCCTTACCGAACCGGATCGCACCGTACAACCTCGTCTGTCGGTCCCGAATCGCCAGCATTTACTTTCGGCCATGACCATTGATGAACTCGTGGAAGCCGACCACCCCGCTCGCGCCGTCTGGTCGTACGTCCTGGAATTGGACATCACTCCTTTGTATGACCGCATTCGCGCCCGCGGCAGCCTTGCTGGACGACCCGCCATCGATCCACGTCTGTTGGTCGCCTTGTGGTTGCATGCCACTCTCTCTGGCTTTACCAGCGCTCGCGAACTCAACGACCTATGTGTCCACCACGACGCCTTCCGTTGGCTCGCTGGAGGAGTCTCCGTCAACTACCACACTCTGGCGGATTGCCGCACCGACAACCCCGAGTTCCTGGAGCAGTTGCTCAAACACTCCGTGGAGGTGTTGCGTCGGCAAGGTCTGATCGATCTGGATCGCGTCGCTCAGGATGGCATGCGTGTCCGCGCCAGTGCCGGAGCTGCCTCGTTTCGTCGCCGCCAGACCTTGGAAGGACTCTTGCAAGAGGCCCAAGCCGAGGTTCAACGCCTGCGGCAGAAACTGGCGGCAACCGCCATAGATCTGGCTGCTCCACAAGAGGCCGCGATGGAGGCGACCCTGGCCAGTTCGCCGGAGCCGGCAGTAACTGCCACGGATCTGGCCGCTCCACAAGAGGTTGCGATAGATCCGACGCCAGCCAGTTCGCCGGAGCTGGAGTTGGAGTTGGCCAGTTCGCCGGAGCCGTCGCGGCAACAGCAGGCAGCAGCGATGCGACACGCAGAGGAACGCCTGGAGCGAGTCGAGGAGGCATTGGAGCGGATGCCCGAACTGGAAGCGAAGATCAAGCCAAACGAGAAGAAGGAGCCTCGGGTCTCGACAACGGACCCACAAGCGACAGTGATGAAGATGGCCGATGGGGGCTACCGTCCGGCGTACAACGTCGAATACTGCACGACCTGCAAAGGCCAAGTGATCGTGGGTGTAGACGTGGTGACGGTGGGGAGTGATCAAGGCCAATTGTCTCCCATGTTGGAGCAGATCAACAACCGCTTCGGGCAGCGTCCGCAAGTAGCATTGGTCGATGGGGGTTTCGCGAAATTACAGGACATCGAGAAAGTGCAAGAAGAGATGAATTGTAAGGTGTACGCACCTGTGTCCAAGCCGAAGAAGGACACGGTGGATCGGCATGAACCGAAAGCGACAGATAGCAAAGAAGTGGCGGAGTGGCGAAAGCGGATGGGAACGCCAGAGGCCAAGGCAATCTATCGTCAGAGGGCAGCAACGGCAGAGTGTGTCAACGCACTGGCCCGCAATCGGGGCCTACGGCAGTTCCTGGTTCGAGGTCTCGAAAAGGTCAAAGCCACTGCGACGTGGTTCGCCATCGCCCACAACGTGGCACGCAGTTTCGCTCTCCATCCGCAACCGGCGTGATTGGTTGCTGACCGATTTTTTCACAGGCTCTGAG
>CAZVYV010000743.1:0-1664 GCA_964630985.1 uncultured Occallatibacter sp. | reverse complement strand
CCAGACACCTTCGCGCGACTTTCGCGAGGCCAAGGCCGTCATTGCCAGTTACAAGCAAGCTCTGGCCAAGTCTGCGCCGCCCAAGCTCGTCGTGCTGTCGTCCATGGGCTCGGAGAAGTCATCCGGCCTGGGGCTTATTACCGCAACTCATTTGATTGAACAGGCTCTCGGCAATGAGCCATTCCCCGTGGCATTCGTGCGCGCCGGGTCATTCTTTGAAAACTACCTGTTCGGCCTGCAGGCGGCGCAAGGCGGCACTCTGCCCATTTTTTACGCGCCAACGGATCGCAAGCTGCCCATGATCGCAACCGATGACATCGGCGCCGAGATCGCCAGCCTGCTCACGAGCGAGTGGACTGGAAAGCGCATCATCGAGCTCGGCTCCATGGTCAGCGCCGATGATCTTGCGGCCGGGCTGGGCAAGGCGCTGGGCCGCGACGTCAAAGCGCAGGCCATCCCGCGCCAGGCTTGGGCCGGCGCGCTCCAGCAAATGGGTTTGCCCGCGGGCGGCACGTGGGCTTTTGAAGAGATGGTGGAGGGCGTGAACTCCGGTTGGATCGGGCTCGGTGTCGAGGGCACAGAACGCGTCGAAGGCACAACCAGCGCCCGGGATGTATTCGCCGCCGCGGCCAGCCAGGCCAAGTAGGCCATCGTCGCGCCCACCCACCGAAGCCGTGTCATCCTGAGCGAAGCGTTTTTCAGCGGAGCCGAAAGCCTGCACTGAGCGAAGATCGTCCGCTGTGAGGCGGACGATCGGGGTCGAACGGGGACCTGCATTTGTTTTTCTGCCCTTAATCCGCCACGAGAATGGGTGCCCCATTCTAAAACTCCACGCGCAGCGAGGAGTTTTAGGGTGGGATCGCACGCTTTCAACCCGCGCACTCCTCTGCGGATAGATCTTTGGCGAGGCACAGGCGTCTGCTAGACTGTTGACCAAATTTGGTAGCGAGGTGATCGATGCGTCTCCGGTATGTTTTCACTGCTTTGATTCTGGGCGGCTGTGTGCTGGCGGGCTCTGCGCAAACGGGTTCAACAAGTGCAAAGGTGGCCGCAGGCTCCCAAATGTCACCAGTGCAGGCGCAGGAAGAGTTGCTGAACCTCTTCCAGCAGGAGTTTATGGCAGTCGCGCAAGCAATGCCTGCGGACAAATACGGCTTTGCGCCTACCGCGACGACCTTTGCGACCTCGCAGGGCGCGAAGTTTGACGGGGTTCGCACCTTCGCGCAGGAAATATCGCATGTCACGACGGCGAACTACTACTTCGCTTCAAAGATTCTCGGGGAGAAGATGCCGGTTGACCCGAAAAGCATCGACAGTCTGACAACGAAGGACGAACTCCTGAAGGCTGCCGCGGATTCTTTCGCCTATGCGCACAAGGCGCTCGCGACAATTACTCCCGAGAATGCCTACACGACGATTGACGGTGTCGACGGTCTGCACACGCGGTCGGTCATCGCATCCTTCATCTCTGCTCACGGATATGACCACTATGGGCAGATGGTCGAGTATCTGCGCATGAACGGCATTGTGCCTCCGGGCTCGAAGTAAGCCTATCCTCGATCTGGCTGATGCCTCCATTCAAAGCTTCGCACCACACCTCACGGGCCTCCGCACTCCTGATCGCCAACGCCGGGTGCCCCCGGTCTCGCATCTGAGACCGGGGA
>CAZVYV010000742.1:0-1665 GCA_964630985.1 uncultured Occallatibacter sp. | reverse complement strand
TCTTCGCCCAGCGTTGTAAATTGCGCAATCTGATCTGATGTTGCGCTCACATTTTTGATCTGGTAAATCTTGAACGGAAAAATCATGTCAGTGCTAGGCTGCGCAGGCAGTTCAAGAACTGTATTTGAATCGGTACCGTAAACCCTGCCGACAGATTTAGAGCCTTGGACGATCTGCATATTTCGCAACGCATTTACCGCCTGCGAAGTCTGACGCATGGAATTAAAATCCAAAGCGTGCTTCGGAATCGGGACGAACCTGGTTGAAAGGTTTTTAATCATTGCGCTAATACAAATCGAGTGCGACGCTCAAAAATGTTTCCCATCCATCGTGTAATGGTAGATGATTCTGCTACCAGCTCGGCAGCCTGGCCGTTACCAGTATTAAGTCCAGTGCAATAGCCAAGATAATCGGTTGCGCTAGGAAGCGTGGCAGTCGTTGGGTCAGTAGGGTCTCCGTCAGTTAAGATGTCAATTGGAGTGCCGACATATATTCCGTAGCTGGTGCTGATATTTGAGTTTGCGAAATACTGCATGACCGGAAGTATTAATCCGTTTGGATACAATCCCGTGCTGGCATCCAACAAAGGTCCACCATTGTTAAAATTGTCAAAATCTATTCCGTTGGCTGCCAGCACGCCATAATCGTCAAAGATAAAATAGTCATACTGTATCCTGCTTTGGACATTCTGAGTATATTGCAGCCTTTTTATCTGGACTTGGTCAATGCCGATAAAAGTATATGCGAATTGCTCGATCTCGCAACGTGTATATGGAAGCGTTGCAAACTTTCGGTGCAGCTTACATATACCGCCACCGATGTCTTTTAACTCGCCTTCTTCCACTAAAAAGAATTGACCTAAATCGACAGTGCTGGCGCCATCTCCGAATTGACCTTCCCATGCTATCGCCCAAGCCGGGTCGTATGGGGTATTCAATCGCATCGGAATATAAGCAGACTGCGCCACAACAAAATCCTGCTCAAGTACCGCAGATTGCTGATTAGCGTTCCAAGGATGAATGTTGGGATAAGTCCCAAGGCTGACGGTTGCAAAGGCCGGAACATCGGGATAAAATATCACGATGTCATTCTGCGATAGAATAGAGTCACCTTTGAACGGGTAACTTATCTCTGGTATTCCCTCTGGCTGGCAATTAGTGAAGTCTCCATCAACTGCAAACAGTTGCGCGCCGGGACTAAAGCCACCGATATATGGAGCGTTATTTATCATTGTTAACAAGTTCCGCCGCTCTGGTTACCGGCTCCAAAGCTTCTTTTATGTTTCCTAACTCGAACTCAGTCTTTGCCATCGGGTTGACATCGCTTCGCTTAAGCCAAGGATTGGCCTTGCGAATCGCATCGGCTTCAGTTTGCAGTCGGTTAGACTCTGCGTCATTTCCGCGAAGGTTGGCAACCTTTGCGCGTTGCTCCAGGGTGTCTATTCTCAAAGCGGTTCTCATGCGCGGTGTAACCGTATGCATCATTTCTAGCGGACCTTTAACGCCGGTAAGCTTGCGAGCATTGGCCGCCATCTCGGCCACAGATTCCTTATCTCGATCTGCAATATCGGCAGTTAGTTCAGCCTGTTTTTCCAGCAGACTAGCCTGTTGCTCTAATATCCTGGTTTTCAGTTCAGCAGCAGATATTCCTTCCTTTTCTGCCATT
>CAZVYV010000741.1:0-1669 GCA_964630985.1 uncultured Occallatibacter sp. | reverse complement strand
TACTGGAAGCGCACAATTCCCCTTATTCCACCGAAGCCAAATTGCGCTACATAGATTTCATCGTGGCCACTCGCACCCTTCTGCCATCATGGAGCAATGCTTTCCAGCTTTTGGCCGGGAGGAATATTGAACCCATGAATTACAACCTCCAGCACGCGCCATGAGCAAGAAGGCGTCAAAACCAAAACAGAAGCGCGTCGTCGCTTACGCGCGCCGGTCGTCAAAGCATCCGCAATCTTCGATTGCCCGGCAGATGACTGTGATCCGCAAGTATGCCAAGCGGCGTGGACTGGAGATTGTAATGGCTTATTCGGATGGTAGGAAAGGCGGCGGCAAGCCATGAGTCAGGATGTTCCCAACGAACCGTCACCAGCCGATGACAACCCATTCCAGCCCCACCGGGCGCCCGGTGCCAACCCCGACGAGTGGTTAAACTGTGCGGCGGTGTATGTGCGGATGTCCACGGAGCATCAGCAATATTCCACGAGCAACCAGATGGATGTGATTCGCGAATATGCCAAGAAACGCGGGCATGAAATCGTGAAGGAGTATTCGGACGATGGGAAAAGCGGGCTAGACATCAAAGGGCGTGGTTCGCTGGGACAAATGATCCGGGAAGTGCATGAGGGCAAGGCGCATTTCAAATCCATCCTGGTTTATGACGTGAGCCGGTGGGGCCGATTTCAAGATGCCGACGAAAGCGCCTATTACGAATACATCTGCCGGCAGGCGGGCGTGGCGGTTCACTACTGCGCGGAACAATTTGAAAATGACGGCAGCCCGATCTCCACCATCGTCAAGGGCATCAAACGGACAATGGCGGGCGAATACAGCCGGGAACTTTCCACGAAGGTTTTCCAAGGCGCGTGCCGGTTGGTGAAGCTTGGATTCCGGCAGGGCGGCGCGGCGGGCTACGGGCTGCGCCGGGTTTTGGTGGATGCCAACGGCGTGAAAAAAGGCGAGTTGAAAATGGGCGAACAAAAGAGCATCCAGACGGATCGCGTGGTGCTTGTGGCCGGACCAGAGGAGGAGGTTGCCATCGTGCGGCGGGTTTATCGGGAACTCATCACGGATGGTAAAATGGAATCCGAGATTGCCGCCGGGTTGAACGCACAAAATATTTTGACCGACTACGGGCGGGCTTGGAACCGAGCGACGGTGCATCAAGTCCTGACGAACGAAAAATACATCGGCAACAATGTCTATCACCGGACTTCGTGCAAACTGAAAAAGAAGCACATCAACAATCCACCGGAGCAATGGATTCGAGCCAACGGCGTTTATGCCGGCATCATCGAACAGGAATTATTCCTGAAGGCGCAGGAAATCATTCTGGCGCGCAGCCGGAAATATACCGATGACGAGATGTTGGAACTGCTGCGCGCCGTATTAAGCAAACACGGACGCATTTCGGGCATTCTGATTGACGCAGCGGAAGATTTGCCATCGAGCACAGCGTTCAGTCACCGCTTCGGCACGCTGGTGAATGCCTACAAGCTGATTGGCTACAATCCGGGAATTGATTTCAGCTTCATTGAGGAAAACCGGCGGTTGCGAAGACGCCATCCTGAACTGGTGGCGGAGGTCATTCAAAAGATCACGGCACTGGGCGCACACGCGGTCTGGAACAAAGAAACCGAATTGCTGGACGTGAACCACGAAATGAGCG
>CAZVYV010000740.1:0-1669 GCA_964630985.1 uncultured Occallatibacter sp. | reverse complement strand
AAGTAGAGGGCGCTCGGCCAACGATGCGTGTGCAGCGGAACCGTCTCTCCCGGCCTCACTCTCGTGTCGAGCACGCGAACAGATTCATTTTCAAACAGAAGGATGTGATGCTTTGGCGCTGCAATCAACGCATCAAACTCTTCCGGCCAAATCTGTGCGTCTGAGGTCGCCTGCATTTTTCTTCCTCTACAAGTAGAGCTCCGTTAGCGGTTCCGAGTGCGCCGCTTTCAATCCGCCCGCTCCCCTCACACCGCTTCTTCCGCCAGCTCCGCTCCAGCTCCGACTGGCCGCCGCGCCAGGCTTCGTGTCAGAATGTACATCGTCGTGGCCGCCAGCAGGCACGGCAACACCAGCCCTCTCAATCCTGCGGTGTAACTTCCCGTGTAGTCCTTCATCACGCCCATCCAGTAAGGGCCCACAAATCCGGCGAACATGGTGATCGTATTCATCGCCGCGATGCCCGCCGCCGCCGCGCGCCCGGCCAGGAACTCTGTCGGCACGGCTACACCCGGGCCAAGCATCGACGAGAACGCAATGAAACTGGTCGCCAAGGCAGCCACCACAATCCACGGCTCCTTCACATAGCTCGCTGTTAAATAGCCGGCCGCCATCACCACACAGGGGACGATGCAATGCATTGCCCGCTCGCCTTTCCGATCGGAGTGCGCACCATTCAGCAGCATGGCCGCCGCGCCCGCCAACCCAAAGCAAGCCACTAGATACCCGACCTTCGTGACGCTCCATCCGGTCACGCCTTGCAGAATCGCCGGTTGCGAGAAGTTGTAAGCGTAGCTTGCCGTTAGCGCGAAAAAGAAGTACGCCCCCATCATCCAAACCTTCGGTTCGAACAGCGCCCGCATTACGCCTGCACTGTGCCCAAGGTGCGCCTTTGCGCCGTCGGCCTCTAACTGCCCCTGCAACCAAGCTTTCTCTTCCAAAGTCAGCCATGCTGCCTTGGCCGGATTGTCGGGCAGCATCTTCAGAATCACCAGGCTGAATATCGCGGTTGGCAAACCCTCCACCAGAAAAAGCCATTGCCAGCCTGAGAGGCCAAGTTTTCCGCCGAGTCCCAGCAGCCAACCCGCCACTGAACCCATCACCACCGAGCTAAGCGGCAAGGCGACATAAAACCGGCTCACGGCCCTCGCTCTCACTCGTGCAGGAAACCAAAGTGTCAGGTAAAAAACAACTCCTGGAAAGAACCCGGCCTCCGCCATTCCCAGCAGGAATCGCAACACGTTGAACTCGAGCGGCGTGCGCACAAACATCATTGCCGCAGCCAGCAGTCCCCACGTGAACGTGATCCGCGCCAGCCAACGCTTGGCGCCGAAGCGCAACAGCATCAGGTTCGACGGCACCTCGCAGAGCGCATAGCCGATGAAAAACAGCCCCGCGCCAAACCCGTAGACCGACGCGCTGAAGTGCAGATCGCGGTTCATCTGCAGCGAGGCAAAGCTGATATTGATGCGGTCCATGTAAGACAGCCCGTATCCGACCGCGATGACCGGAAGCAGCCTTAAGCTCGCCTTGCGCTGTGCCGATTCGCCAACGAGCTTCAGGCGCGCCGCTTCATCCGCCGGCGCTCCCGTCGTCCGATACACCTCGTGCGCGGAGCCGGCAGCGGCCATGGGCGCTCACCTCGTGCGAATCGCAGTTTTCAGCAAGAAAA
>CAZVYV010000739.1:0-1669 GCA_964630985.1 uncultured Occallatibacter sp. | reverse complement strand
AGTTCTTTGACAATTGATTTACGGGGTCGAGGGCAAAGTAGTCGAGCCACCTGACTGTCACTCAGGACATTAGCGGATGCGAGTTCCGTCGATCCCGCCATATATTCTCAGTGGTCTCCTGCGCGAGACCACTGGCAATGCCGGGGTCGCGAGGCTCCGGATAGGGGAGTAGGCTCAAGCAAACTGCCGGTCTCCAAAACCGTGCGTTCTGGGTGCAAGTCCCAGCTTCCCTGCCATGAGCGGCTGTGGTGTTTAACAGCAGCACAGGAGCCTTCCAAGCTCTCTGGTGTCGGTGCAACTCCGACCAGCCGCTCCAAGTTTGCGGACGTAATTCAGCAGCAGAATGTCTGTCTGCCAGGCAGAACGTCGCGGGTGCAACTCCCGCCGTCCGCTCCATTTTTGACGTGCGGTAGCCAAGACAGCAAGGCGTCGGTCTGCAAAACCGATCATTCGCGAGTGCAATTCTCGCCCGCACGTCCAGGTCGACGTAGCTCAGACAGTAGAGCGCTTCCTTCGTAAAGAAGAGGTCGGTGGTGCAATTCCACTCGTCGGCTCCACGCCAGTGAAGCACATGTTAGATGTGCGCGCGCTTGGTAAGCGCGAGGCAGTTGGTGCAAATCCAATCGCTGGCCCCAGTTTGCTACCGTGGCCGAGAAATCATAGGCACCTGTCTTGTAAACAGGACCACGTTGGGGAGGATCCAACCGGTAGCTCCAGATGTGGCCGTGGCCGAAAGAGAAAGGCGCCGGGTTGTGGCCCCGGTCATGTGGAGGCAGAGTCCACCGGCCACCCCAGTTCCAGACGTCATAGGATTGTACGGTTGGCGGCATCGAGTGGAAGCCTCGAAGCAAAGTGGGTGCGTAGCTCATTCAGGAGAGCGCTGGTCCTGCAAACCAGAGGCGCCGGGGGCAGAGCCCGGGGCATCCACCAAATTTTAGATGTGGGGACTTAGCTGAGACAGAGTAGCGGAAGGCTGAAGCCCTTCAGACGGAGATGCGAGCGCTCCAGTCCCCACCATGTCAGGGCGTAGGGTAGCAGCGATCCCACCGAGCTTGGGACTCGGTACACAAACACCGCAGGTGCAAGTCCTGCCGCCCTGACCATTTCTTTCATCCCCGCAGGATCTCATTCAGCTTGTCGATCAATCCCCAAATCTCAACAACCGTCTGCGATCGTTTCGGCTCTGGCAGCTTCACCGCCTGGTCGAGCATAGCCTGAATGGCTTCTGCAGAGGCGTCGGCATCGCGCGCGAGATAGCCGCGGAGCCACTTGGCAATCTGGGTGGAGTAGATCAGCTTCTTGGGGCCGCGAAGCTTTTCACGGTAGGCCGCGAATTTCCGGACTTCGAGTGGGGTGAAGCAGCGATAGTGTGGGCCGTTCTCTACCCAGACCGGGTTGGCCTTCTTGATGTCGACGTACCACTTGACGTTGTTGGGGGTCATGTCTAAGACTTCGGCTACTTCGAAGCGGGAGATGAAGGGGAAGAGTTCAAGCGGATCGGAGAGAAGCTTTTCGCGGAGCTTGGGCGCCGGGTCGAGTATTCTCCAGTGGCCGGGTGTGATCTCAATGCCGGCAAGCTGGCCTTTCTTCAAGAGCTTCAGGATTACCGGCTTGGAAACTCTAAGCTCCTCGGCACACTCTTCTGCGGTTAGGTATCGGTCCACGGTTT
>CAZVYV010000738.1:0-1674 GCA_964630985.1 uncultured Occallatibacter sp. | reverse complement strand
CTACAACGTCATTGCTTGCAGTAGTCAATGAAGAAATAGCCGCGCCATTTGTATCGTAGCGGAGGTTAAGCACGTTCGTCGGCGCCATGCCATTGGTTGCCGCGCTGGTGATATATCCAGCCGGGTTGCTCGCTGCGTAGGCCCAGTTCGTTGTGGCCATCGTGTTCGTCGCGACCGAGGTTAGGTAGCCGGATGGATTGTTTGAATAAACGCCGTAGGCTGCGTTTGTAGCGGCCTGTAAGCTGGCCAGACCATTTGTCACAGCCTGACCGATAAAGCCGTTTGTGAGCCCGGGAAGCACGGTGGAAAGTAGCACCTGGTTGGTTGTCAGATACGCTACGCTGCCGATGCCGTTGGTTAGCCAAGCCTGATTCGGAGCGTTGAACGCGACCTGTCCAAGCACGTTAGTTGACAGCGCCGTATTTGTACCAGCGACCAGCGCATTTGTCAGCGCGCCGGTGATAGAGATGTTCGTCAGAATCACGCTGGCCGGCTGCTTGGCGAACTGTAAATAATTCGAAGTCGCAGCGTTCGCCGCTGCTGCCGCTGCTGCCGTCGCGGTGTTTAGCGCAGCCAAACCATTTGACGTGGTGACAATCAATCCCTGCGAGTTTGTCCAAATGATATTCGTGCCAGCAACAAATTGCGATAGCGGCAAAAGTCCGTTCGTTGCAGATGCGGTTAGAAAAGCGTTTGTCAATCCCGGCAGATAGTATGCGGGAATGAACGAGCTGGCATTTGAAAAGGCAGCGCTGCCGAACTGGTTTGTCAGTTGCGTTTGCAACGGAACTTGAATCGTGAAGCTGTTTCCGTTCGTCAGTACAAAAACATTCGTGCCAGCCGCAATTCCGAAATTAGTCCCGCTCAAATTGTTGGTGATCTGGAAAACATTCGTGACGTACGCGATGAAAGTGTTTGTCGTCCACGTCACGCCCGGTGGGGTGTAATAGCAAAAGATTTGGCCGCTCCAGAATCCGTTATACGGTTGCGCGTTTACCGTGCCTGTCAATCCGGTTGGAAAGTTGTTGGTGAAAAGATAATCCGTGCCGCCGATGTTCACGTCCAAAACGTACGAATATCCCGCAGCGAGATTAGAGAATGTCACCGTTCCGTTCGTGCCCGTGACCTGATACATCGGCAACGGCACCAGCGTTTGATTTGTGAAATTATAATCCGGCTGCTGCGGCGTCAGCGATACGGACGAAACCAGCAACGGCTGCTGAGTGTAATTGCTAAGAAAAAATTGCGCGTTGAACGTCTGCGCGCCGGAGATTGCGGCGAACATCTCGAACAGAATTACCATTAGGTTTTTCATACATTATTTGTCGGTTGTCAAATCAGGGTTTTACGTTCGGATCGGCCACCGCCGCCGCTGCTTCCAGTTCGGCCCACGGAAACAAAACTGATGCTCCGGTGTTCCGATTCTGAATCAACAGTCCCTCGAGCTTGAACCGGCGACGGCGCATGTCATGTCCGAAGTTGGCTCTGACAGTTGATTTAAGTTGCGCGGTTGAATCGGTGGCCGTCGCATTTATTTTGGTTAAAATTTTCATTGTGTTAAACCGATTAAAAGCCAGCCAGCCGGCGATGTCACTGGGTCATTCGCCACAACCAAACCAGCGCCGTTGAACGCCGTGCATTGATACACACCGTGAAATGTAACCGAATCAGTTG
>CAZVYV010000737.1:0-1675 GCA_964630985.1 uncultured Occallatibacter sp. | reverse complement strand
GCCATCGAGCACGAGATTCAGTTCGCAACGGGGGAAGCCGACCGCCTGGAAAGCGACGAATACGCCAGCCTGGAGCGCACCGAGGCGCACGAAGCCGCGCTATCCCAGGCCCGTGCACAGGTGGAACAGCATGCCGCGGAGGTGGAGTCGGTTCGCGCCAGCGTGGCCGCTCGCCAGCGGGAACTCGCCGCTAAATTGGCCGCTCTCGACAGTGAGCGCGATGCCGTTCGCTCCGCAATCGATGCAGACTGGCTTGCGCGTTTCGACCACATCGTCAAAGGCCGCGGCACCGGGATCGCCCGCGCCGAGAACCAGCAATGCACCGGATGCAGTATGGGTGTGCGCCCGCAGGTGTGGAACCAGCTTCGCGAGGGTGAGCTGCTCTCCTGCGACAGTTGCAGCCGCCTCCTCTATTGGGACCCGGCAATCGTCGCCGCTCCCAAAGCGCCTCAACCTGAATCGATCCCCGGCGCCGGCCGCGCACCGCGCAAACCACGCGAAGCAGGCGCGTAACAGAGTTTCCCATGCAGTCTTCCGGCCCAGCTTATTCATCGCATCGCAAACCTCCCTTTCTTGCGCTCCTGATTTGCTTCTGCGTCCCGGTCGCTTCGCCAGCCATTGCAAGCTCGCCTAGTGCGATCTCGGTTCAAGGGTCTGGTGTTCGACCGCAACTCGCCTTTGCCTGTTGCGACCAGGGCGTTGCGCAAATGCAGGCGCTCTTTGCCGATTCCGCCACGGTTGCAGCTCTCCGCAATTTGCATGCGCAGGTTGCGGTCGCCATCGCCGACTTCTCGCCGGAGCGGGCACAGGTAGTGCGCCTCCTCAATCAGCAGCAGATTCCGGTGATCGCCGGGTTGATGCTGCAAACCAAGGACGGGCCCTATTTCAATGCCGATGATGCGAAAGAGGCTCCAGCCCAATTCGCCGCCTTTGAAAAGTGGACCCAGGAGAACGGCCTGCGCTGGACCGCGATCGGGCTGGACATCGAGCCGAACTACGGCCAGTTTGCGGCGCTCAAGGATCATCCGTGGAGGCTCTTTACAACGGTCATCCCCAACGGCTTCGACGGCAAGCGCATGGAGCGCGCGCAAGAGGTCTTTTCCGCGCTGATCCGCCAGATTCAGGCGCAAGGCTATCCCGTGGAAACCTACACCTTGCCCTACGGTCCAATCGAGCACGACCTGCACACGACGCTTCTCGACCGGCTGCTCGGTACAGTCGACGTGCAAGGCAATGAAAACGATTTGATGATCTACACGAGTTATGCGCGACCCGTGGGGTCAGCCATTATTTTGGATCTCGGTCCCAATGCGCAAGGCATCGTTGTCGGCGTCACCGATGGGCTTTCACCTGCTGGTTCAGGCTTCGGGCCGCTCAGTTGGGATGAGTTCTCGAGCGACCTGCTCGTCGCGAGCCATTTCGCCCATCACATCGGCGTCTACAACCTCGAAGGCTGCGTGCGCCAAGGATTTCTGCCGCGGCTTGAAACCATGAACTGGGGCGCGGCCGTGGTGATCCCCGAAGCTTCGGTCTCCCGCGCCGATCGGCACGTGATGGCCTTTGGCATGGCGCTTTGGATCGCCTCGCATCTGGCCTATCTCGCCGCCGCAGCTTTATTGTTGATGATTCTGCTTGTCTGGCGTTGGCGCGTTCGCAGGCGCAGATTAAAGCCCGC
>CAZVYV010000736.1:0-1680 GCA_964630985.1 uncultured Occallatibacter sp. | reverse complement strand
CGCGACGTCTCTTCTTTTGTCGCTAGGGTGGGATCGCACGACACCGCCCGCCAAACTCGTAGCCATCCGTCCTTCATGAGCTTCATTCCCATCGCATCCTTCTTCTCACTGCAATTCGTCCACATCCGTGTGCCGCGGCGGCCCGCAGCGGATCGGTCCGCCTCAGCCTTTCTGTAGCCACTCCCCAACCTGGATCTTCGTTGCCCCATCCTTGCGGCGTCCTTTGCCGCAAGGGTGGGATACCTAGCCTGCAGCCAAAGCAGCCTCTTCTTCTTCTTCCTTTGCCTTCCGCCTCGCTTCCAGCACGTCTTCCCACGTCGGCCCTGCCGTCAATTGTTCGGCCAGGCTCGGCTCGTCAAGACCATCATCGCCCTCGCCGCTCTTCTTCTTTTTCTTCTCCATCAACTCCAGCAGGAATTCCGTGGTGTGCAGATCGCCCTGCTCCGCCTTATCCATAAGCTTTTCCGCGAATTTGTCGGGGTCCCTTTTCACCAGCTCTTTCACCGCACGACGCAGCGCCTTCTTAGCCGACGTCTTCTTTTCGCCCTTCCCGGTTTCCTCCGCTTCCTCGCCGCCGTCCGGCCGCGGCATCGTCACCACCTTATTCTTCTTTGCAGCCCCTTTCGTGTCCCGCTTCCTTCTTCCCATTGCTCCACCATTCCGGCCACCCACCCACGGTCCTTCCATTGCAACGTGGCCGCGCAATTTGGATCCCGCGCGAGAAGCAGGCTCTCGCTTCGATTTCCCGCTTTTCACACCAAAGCCATTCGATCCTTCGCGCGGTCTCGCCGCTTGCCCGGAAAAGGAAAAGGGGCAACTCGCTTATCGAGTCGCCCCTCCGCTTGTTTCCTGTTTCCTCGTGCCCGCGTCCTCCGCGGTTGTGGCCCGAAGAAAATCGGAAGAGCCTTTTCGGCTCCTCCGTTAATAATTTTCATTGCGTGATGATTGCTTTCAGCTTACCGTATTCCCTAATAATTACCGGCAAACTTCGCTCAACAATTCTTCGTCGTCTTTTCAGCAACTTAGCTACTTTTACTGCCTTTCGGCAGTTGACAGAATTTTTGCTTCCCGTCTCGCGCCGCCAAAATCACCCTCATCGCGCGCCTTTTTCTCGCTCCCTGCCTTTCCTGACTCCGCCAGTTCCGCTAACTCCGCAAGCCCCGCTGCATTCCTCGCGTCACTCCAAAGGCATCCCCATGCCGGATTAGGAATTGATTTGCTCCTCCCGCCGTGGTATACAAGCCCCAAGTTATTCCGCCCGTTAGGTTTTCGTCTCGGTCGTGCGCTTTCGTCCTTTTCCTTCCAAGAAAGCCCGTCAGCTCCACGACGAGACCCCAATTAAAGGAGTTCCGGCAATGCGCGCGCCCTGTGCTTTCCTGCTGTCCTCGGTTGCTCTTCTTCTCTCCGCATGCGCGGGTATGCCTGTCCCCACCACGTCGAACACTGACTCCATTCCCGGAACGGTTCTTCATGGCACGGTCTATGGCGGCCAAAATCCAATTGTCGGTGCGCACGTTTATCTCTATGCCATCAACAATACCGGCTACGGAGGCCCCGGCATTGCGCCCTCCAGCACCAATGCTTCTGTCTCCTTGCTCCAGAGCGCCGCCAACACCACTCAGGACATCAACGGCAAATACTACGTCACCACCGATCAGTACGGCAGCTTTTCCATCACCA
>CAZVYV010000735.1:0-1683 GCA_964630985.1 uncultured Occallatibacter sp. | reverse complement strand
TTGAGATAGTCCTGCACCGGATGAAAAGCATGTTCCTGGGCAACCAGGTTGACCGCCTGCTGCACCACCTCGCGGCCGATACTGGTCAGCCCGTTGCGCTGCATCCATTCCTGGATTTCCGAAATGTCGTTGTCCTGCTGCGGACCACCGGCAGGACCCAGCACACTGCCGGGCACGCGATGATTGAGACAGACGCTGCGCATCATCAGGTCATACTTGACAATGCCGATCAGCTCCGGCGCGAACCGCAGATACAACGTGGCATTGGCGAGATTGCCCAGCGGTTCGCCGCGGTCGCTGAGTTGAATCTGCTTCTGCCAGTCGTCATCGTCCGCCACTGCCGGCACCCGGCCACGGCGTATTTCCTTCAGCCGCTCCCGAATGGCGCCTTTCCGCGTACCGGATTTCTTCGACACCGAGGTGACGAACTCTTCGACCTCGATCGCATTGAGGTTCGCCACGCTGAACAGCGACGTGAACAGCTGGACGGCCTCTTCCGGCGCCGCGGCATCGAGCAGCCGGCGGATAGTTGTCGCGTCATAGCGCAGCGCCACGACGGCAGCCGCGCCAACCGATTTCCGCTCTTGACTGTCCCCGTCAGATACCGGCAGTACCACCGCGCCCAGCCGCCCGGCCTTCACCGTGGGATCATGCGCCGCCGTCTTGTTCCACAGCCGCGCCAGTTCCCGCCCGTTGGCCTCGCGGGCCTTTCCCTCGAACCAGTCGCGCACGCCATGCAGCCGCAGCATCTTGAATATGGCATCGCGTGGCACACCCAGCGCGCGCATGGCATTGCTGATACTCAGTGCGCAGGCTGAACGGTCCGCAAGGGGGTTATCCTCGAACGCCTGCAATACCTTGCCGAGCCGGCTGTCCGGATTGCCCGCCTCGCGCTCCCACAGCGCCAGGTCATCGGCACCCAGCGGGTCGTCGGTCGCCGCCAGCTCGTCAGCGCTCAGCCATTCCTTGCCGGACCCGCGCACGCTGCTGTACGCCTCATGGCTGGGATTGAAACCATGCCGGCCCATCGCCTTGACCACGGCAAGATTGACGTCGACGGTCATCCGTCCCAGCTTCGCGCCGGCCATTTCCGCTAACGAACCGGTAACGGCAAACCAGCGTTTCGCGTAATAGAACTCGACGGCCGGCGGATGGCCCTTGCCGCCGTCATCCACCCCGGCCGTCGTATTCTTCTGCTTACGTACAAGTTTGCGGCCGTTGCAGTAGGGATCGATGTGCCAGACCGCGCGGATGCCCTCGATATCCTCCGGGCGCATCAGCAGGAACGCTTTCAGGCCGGTGCCGCTCGGGCTGACCTCGACGTAGCAGGCACCCAGCGCATCCAGCAGATCGGCCGCCCAGCCCGCCAGACCGTCCGCCCCCATGCAGCTGTCCAGATCGAGCCCGCACAGCACCAGCCCGCCATGCTCCGCTCCCAGGCTGCCCAGCATCACGCCAAGCCCGTGCGGCCCCCTGCGGCGCTCCACAGGCAGCGTCCGGGACATCGCCACCGCACCGGCATGATCCAGCCAGGTCCCTGGTCCGGTCGAAGATGCCCGGCGCTGACCGGCGCCGTAGGCTATCTTGCGGTCCTCGGTCTGCCAGGCGACCCAACGTACTGCATCAGCCAGGTCCGCGAGCGTTAATCCGGTCCCGGCGTTATCGCCCAGACCGGTATTATCT
>CAZVYV010000734.1:0-1683 GCA_964630985.1 uncultured Occallatibacter sp. | reverse complement strand
TAAATTCTCTGAGCCGCATGCAGGGCATTGGAACGCCTTATCGGTATGCCGGGACGACTTCAGGTGTCCTCTTTCGCCGGGCTGGGAACGGCCAAGGTGCGTTCACGCAGATCGCGAATGGATTGAGTGGTAATCGGCTGTCGATGTCTCCGTACCGGCCAGCGAATTCTTCATCTCCGTGGCAGTTCATTGCCGATGACACGAAGCTAGTGAAAGACAACGGCATATTGGCTGCGGTCGAGAATTGGGGAATAAATCCGCCGACACAACCGGCGCTCATTGCCCCTGTGCCAGCAGACCTTCTGGACATCGAGTTATTCGACGAAGCTGCTACGACCTCGTTTACGATTGCTGGCCTCTCTGGCCCGGCGATGATAGGGAGAGTCCAGGGACAAATCAATACCGGAGTCTCGACGCCAGGCGTGCAGGCTGTGTTTACACAGTCCGTCTCATCTGGCGTTGGTGGGTTGGTGAGGACAGGCGGCGTGACGGCGGCCAACGTTGTAGGGCACGGCTTCGTTTCTGGGATGCGTGTGTCGGCCACTCCCCTGAATCCAGCAGACGCTTCTTTTGCTGTAGCGTCAGCAATTATCACCGTGGTCGACGCCAACGACTTCACTTATCCGAATCCCGGACCTAATCAAACGTCGACAAACGATGTGGCATTTAACCCGATTGCCAGTTTACAACCGGGAATGTCGATCACGACGACGGATGCGAACGCCGAGACGGTTTATATCACGGAAGTTCTTGGCGTACTTGAACCCGCCGGCGCTCCAGCATTCGTGGCAAATTTCACGAAGACCCATCCATCCTTCACTCAGTTCGTGGGCAACTACCTCAGTGGAACCGTGGCGGCGAACACGACCGCAACCGTGACGAAGCACGACATTCTCAGTCTCACGTTTCCGACCGCGCAGGTGGCTGCAGATGAAAATCTGGTGCAGATGTACTTGTTCGCGAGCAATCCGCTGGCGGTGACTCAGGTCACCATTATGTTCGATGTTGGTGATGGATCTTTTACGCAGGATTACTACTCGAAGGCTGTCCAGATGTCGCCAGCGCAGACAGTGGCGAGCAATACAGGCACGGCCACGGCGGCGGTGACGCAAGCGGTGGCTGGAAGGGCCGGTGGGGCTGTGAACTTCAGTACTCTTGGCGGAGACAATCCAAGCCTACTGCCGGCTGATTATCCACTCCTTCAGCAGATCCAGCCAGCAACGTTGAACCCGGGCGCAAATGTATGGACGTTGGTTCAAGTCCCATTGTCGGAGTTTGTGGCAAACGGCGCCGCTGGTGGACCGAACAACAACTGGGAAAACGTGGTCTCGTGGCGAGTGCAAGTGCAGACGCAGGCAACGAGCACAACGGTCATCGGCCTCGACGACCTGGTGTTTATTGGTGGTTCTGATCTGAACAGCTTTGCCGGTCAGCCTTACGACTACCGTATTACTTACATAAACCTGAATACGGGCTGCGAGTCGAACCCGTCTCCGACGATGGTGGCAACCAATGCGGTGAGTTTCAACTTGGCGACGTTCATTCCTGTACCGCTTTCTGTGCAGCAGCAGGCAATTGAAGTTCAAGCGCTGGCGTCTCCAGACCCGCAGGTGACGCATTGGAACTTATATCGCCGCGGTGGAAGCTTGACGCAGGCGTGGTACTTCGTAGCGCAGATTCCGA
>CAZVYV010000733.1:0-1687 GCA_964630985.1 uncultured Occallatibacter sp. | reverse complement strand
TGAACAACGAAGTTTTGCTGCGGAACGTGGACCGTGTACTCAACAAAGCTTCCAGGAGTCGGAGTGCCCGTGCAAACCGTCTGGCCATCTGTGAGGCCAGAGCATGTCGTCCCCACATCCGCCGTAGTGATTGTTCCAGTCACCGGGGGATAATCTGGGCCCAGCGTAGTTTCCAACGAGCCGTTGACATCCGAATTTAGTCCGGTCAAATTGCCGCTAGGGTTGTCGGTGCCGCTGAGTGTCGCAGAGCCAGGCACCGCCGCCCCCGTTGAGCCGACTGACGCATTGGAGCCGCTTCCGCCGCCGCCGCCCCCCCCACCGGCGCCCGTGGCAATTCCTGATCCGCCTAAGCCGTTAGCGGTTGTGCTGCCCCCAGTCGCTATACAATGCAACGCGGTCGAACCAACCGGGATCGTGAATGCGTACCATGAACCGGGCTCGATAAGTTGATCGCTCGTTGTCGCTGCAATCCCGTTGACGTTGCAATACATGGGATTCGTTGTGCCGACATTGCTGACGACGACAACGGAGCCGGTAGGCAATGTGCCGCTGGAATCCGAAGTCGTTACCGTGAACGGAGTCATTCTCGCGCCAGAGATGGACGGCGTGAATCCACTGGCGGCAAATGAACCAGTGACCGGGAACGGGTTGGTTGGGGATACGTCCGTGCAATTGTTGGACCCGTTGGTCCCAGTTGCCTCGGTGCAGACGCGGGTCACTCCCTGCGCGTGGGAATGCGACGGAGCCAGCCACGAAGTGATGGCGAGCAACAGCGCTATCGCGCCACTCTTGGCAATGCGATTCATGGAAAAGCCCGCTAAAATGGTTATGAGGTAAAGCCGATGAAAAACTCGGCATAAGTTGCCGAATAGGTTATGGTATAAATATTCCCCGGAGTTCCCCCGACAATCTCGGAACCAGTGAGAGGAACCGGGCCGCCAGAAGTGTTCTTGACAACTGGAATTGCAGCGCCACCGGATACGCTGACAGTTGTTGGGCCGGTGTTTGTCTGTAGGGCAATGAAGGTTATCGACTGTCCATCGGTATTGCTGAACGAGGTATCCGCTAATGTGATCGCATTGGCGCTGCCGCCGGAAAGCCCAGCATAGTAAGGATTTGGAGTGGGAACCGTTGTCGGCTGGTCCCAAACCTCATTCCCGAGTGAATCATAGAGGATTTGCCTATATATCCCCGTGCCATACATCAAGGCGCAGCCGTTCAAATCCAACTTAACGGGGTTTGTGTTTAAAATCGTCTCCGAGGCGTTCTGCCATGTCTGCTTTGTCGTCAGAGTGCTGGGGATATACATCCCGACCGTGCCGCCTGCGAGCGATGAATTGATCGATGTCGACGCGACGGGAACAGCAAACCCAGTCACATTTCCGATGGTTGCAGACACAGCAGTCAGCACATCGCTGGTGACATACCCGACACCGGGGTTAAGGAGAGCAACCACCGTCACTGCGCCGCCAAGAACGGTGATATTGGCCGTTGCCCCTGAGCCGGAACCGCCAGTTAATGCCACCCCTCCATAAGTTCCGCTCGTTCCACCAGAGCCGCCAGTGATCGCGCCGAGCGATCCGATCATGCCGGTTAGGCCAGTCGTAGCCTGAAAGCATACTTCTCCGGCAGGGATTTGTGCCGCCTGCGCACGCGCGTAATCGGCATGACACGATAGCGCAGCGCC
>CAZVYV010000732.1:0-1688 GCA_964630985.1 uncultured Occallatibacter sp. | reverse complement strand
CGGCGGTTGCACAACTTCTGCGTGGACATGAACTGGCTGCCGTGGCCGCTCATCCCCAAACGCCAATGGCCCGCCGTGAAGTTCAAGGACAAACGCGCCATCACCTTTGAGGAACACCAGAAGATCATCGCCGCCGAGGTGAACCCTGAACGGAAGGCGCTTTACCAGTTGTGCTGGCATTTGGGAGCCAGTCAGGGCGACATCGCCACCTTGAAAGGCGAGGACGTGGACTGGCCGAACGAGACGGTCAGTTTCTTCCGCCACAAGACCGGCGTGCCCGTGGTGGTGAATCTGGGCAGGGAGGCGTTGAACCTGCTCAAAGACTTGCCGGCGGAGGGATTGCTGTTTCCGTATCTGGCCACCGTGCGCGCGGGCGACCGCGCCACGGAGTTTCGATCCCGCTGCCGGCAGCTTGGCATCAGCGGCGTGACGTTGCACAGCTACCGTTACGCCTGGGCGGAACGCGCCCGCACCGCCGGTTATCCCGAACGGTTTGCGATGGAAAATCTCGGCCATAACAGCAAGGCGGTGCATCGCGCCTACGCCAAACGGGCGCTGGTGAAAATCCCGTCTCTGGAAGATTACGAACAACAAGCAATCGCCAGCCGGTGAAGTTCAATTCGCCACCGCGACTTTACCGGCAAAGACGGCATGGCCGTTTTGGGCTTCCGTGCCGGAACGGTTGCGCTTGAGGGTGTTTTGTTGTTGCCAATACTGGTAAATGGCGGCGGACACGCGCGCCAGCCAGTTGCGGTCTTTGACCTGCTCCAGAATTTCCGCCGTGGCAAAATACTTGACCGCGTTGGGCAGGGGATTGCCCAGCGGCTTGAGCAGCCGCGCCGCGACCAGCAGCGGGATGTCATGCGGCTGGCAGTTCAGCACCCAGGCCGTTTGCTCCGCCGTCAGGCGGGCGGGCAACTGGCCCAGCAACCGCATAAATTGATATTGGTCGTCTCGCATTTTATTCCATCGCCAGTTTGAAATCCTGGAACGCCGGATGCCGCTGCCCCACCAGCTTGACACCCCACCACGCACCCTCTTTCGTCACATACTTGGCGCAGTAATCCGAAACATCATCCCGGCTGTTGACCGGCTCGATCCGGTTCCGGCCGTAGCGGTCAAACCATTTTTCCCATAGCAGCTTCCGCGACTTGTTTTTGCAATCACACCACAGCGCATGAACGTGAAAACCATCCCGCCCCGGATTCTGTTCCAGCGCGTAGAAATGCGACACGCCCCACATCTCGCTTTTCATGAACTTGAGATAACACCGCTCCGCCGACCACACCGACGCTTCCCAGGCAAACGTCAGATGGCCAATCACCTGCCACGGAGCCAGCGAGTGAACCCAATCGCCCATTTCAACCGCCAACTCCGCCGCTTTGACTCGATCTTTCGGCTCAATGTATCGTGCGATGTTCATATTTGACCTTCACTGCTCCGCGTCTGGACACACCTTTCGGACAAGGATGGGTTGCGGGGCGCGCGCTGCGCGCGTGCCCCGCAATCCCTTCCCTTGGGGTCGCCATGCGTGACCACAATACGGACTACTCCAGGGGCAACACCGAGCCGGCACGGATGATCACGCCGTTCTTGGCGTCAAACGTGTTCGGCTCCATCAGGTCGAACTCGACCACCAATTTCTGTCCGTCCTTGAACGGGCACGGACATTCCTTGGCGGCCTGCTC
>CAZVYV010000731.1:0-1689 GCA_964630985.1 uncultured Occallatibacter sp. | reverse complement strand
GGCACTTAGTCACGGTCAAGTATCGCAACCACCGAGAAGGTGTAGGAAGTCCCGGAAATTACCCATGCCACGCGAAATAGACTGTCTACGATTGGCCCGTTGATGACCTTTGCGGCGGCTAAAGCTGCGGTGCCCGTAACAATCACTGGCGTGCCCTGAGTCGCGTCCATCGCTCTGCGAGTCCACTGGGCGACCTGAATCGAAGTCGCTACCGCCCCCACTTGGGTAAAGTGGGCAAAGTCATACCAAGTCAAGCCAACCTGAGTTTGCAGGTAAATATCTAGGGTCGTTGGGGAACTGGAGGCTGTGACGTTAAGAATGAACGTAGCCGCATCGGGAGAACCGCCTATACCGCTTCCGAGGTTAATGGCTCCAGAGTTTCCTGTAGTCGTTTGGGCGGCGGAGGCTACAAGGGTTTGAACTGCACCGCGAACAATAGGCATTTATCGGCTCATCTTTCGCATGGGAATTTGTTCATCGTGAGAGGGTTCCGCATTCCCCGGCTCAGTCTCGCCCTGCGTTGCCAGAGAATCCCTCAGCCAAGGATGGGTGCCTAATCCGGCCACGGGCTGATTTAGTCCATAGGCTTGATTCAGGTCGGAGTGCTGCATCACTGAGGCGCGGGTGGTTTCCAGCAACACATCCGGGTTGCCGTTTACATCGGAGGCAAACTGTTTTGACGGCGTTGGCGAGGGAACCATGTTAGTACCGGGGTAGGGTGCTCCATTGATGTATTGCGGGCTGGCTTGCTCAAATTCCCCTGACTTGCTTCCGCCGTGAGTCTTGTACGAACCTTCGTCTGAGTTGCGGCAGGTATCAACCGCGGAAAATACTTCTGCCCGCGATGGGTAATTCTCTCCCATATTAGGGGCGTAGGTATCTGGATAGTTGCCCCTGTCCTGTCCAGAGGTTCGAGACGGATTAACTTGCCCATATTCCGAAGGCGAGTCAGAGGTTTCACTTCCGCCCATATTTCCAGAAAGAATTACGCGAGAGTAGTCATTTGGTGTCGGCATCGTCATCCTCGTAATCATATTCGCAAACGACCTTAGGTCGGGCCAAAAGTTCCTGATACATCTCTTCACCCATCATCTCCCGGAAAGCGTCGGGGTGTATGTAGCCGTAGAATTTTGGGGTGTTAATCAAAACCGACCCGCCAACTGTGAGATTCACGCCCTCCGCTAGAGCCATCTATTTTCCTCGATTGTGAGCGGCCATGCTTGCCATCTTGGAGGCCCCGTACTTCTTGCGCCCAATAGCGGCGGCGAGGGCTGCGGGGTTTCTGACACCCTTTTCCTTGCCTAGCTTCGATTTCAACGCTGCGAATCGTCCGCCTGAGCCGAGTTTTGGTTCAGCCATCGCTCACCCCTTTCCGCGATACATTGACCGCAAAACGGATTCATAATCTTGTGAGCAGTGGATGGGCTGAGGCGCATGTTGTACGCCAATGTCTCCAGCACCTTATCTGAGAAATACACCGGATTATCAGTTTCCATATTTATAGCTCGGTTGCTTTGCCCTCTTAGCCCGCGCTATCGCCCCAGCCAAAGCTCCCGGATTCCTTGCCCCCTTAAAAGGCTTCCTCTTCTGCAAATTCTGTATCACTGGATTCTGAGGCATGGGCGGTGCTGAAGTTGGGTCAGACGACCCCTCATCATTGAAATTATCCGAGGTTCCGGGTAGGGGCGG
>CAZVYV010000730.1:0-1696 GCA_964630985.1 uncultured Occallatibacter sp. | reverse complement strand
CACCGCTTGCCAACGATTCCAGTTCAACAAACGATAAATCAATTGCCGCCCGGTCCGCACGATTTGGCAGGGCATCCGCACCAGGGCGTTCACGAACGTGCGAAACTCCATCCGCAGCACCGTCCGCTTCTCGTCCCGGCGCTGCTCGGCGTCTCGGCCGGTTTCCGGCAGCGACAACGCCAACCAAGCCTTCAGGTTCCAAGCCAACGAGGCCATCACCATGTAAGCCCAGTTGCTCAACAGGGAATCGACCGGCGCCGTCAAGGACCGCACGCCTCCCTTGAGTTGAGCGTGCAGATTCTCCTGATCGCAGCGATCGTTGGCGTCGAACACGATTTCCGTCGCCGAAGGTTCCCGATCGTTCGTGATGTAAAAGAAATAGCGATAGTCGTCGAACAATCGCAACTCGCCTTTCTCATGCACCACGTTCTTTCGCACCACCACCATGCGATACGTTTGCTTGCAAGCCGTGGGCCGGTAGTCGAATTCGGCCACCTCCTCGCTTTCCAAGCGGATGTTCTCGAACTCGCGCTCGCGCACGATGGCCTCTTTGACGTTCGCGGGCCGCTTGCGCCGCTTGGTTTTCACGCGGTATCGCTGCGGTCGTTTCAGCGGTTTCCAGGCCGCCAGCGGCAGATCGTCGGCCAGAATGTGCAGGTTGGCCATGCAGTCCATGCCGAAGATGAAACGCACCCGCGGGTCGGCGTTCCAGCGATCCAGATGCGTCGTCTGCGAGAAGTCGGTGTCTCCGCGCAACCGAACTTTTGCGAATCCGCCTTCGAAGCAGACCTTCAGCAGGCGATCAACTTCGTCGGCCGCCCCTTCATGGCTGGGACGGTTGGCCGAACGATTGACGATCGACAGCACTTCGCCGGTGTTGGCCAGAGACACGACCAGCGGATGATAACCCCAGATCCCCTTGTAACTGATGTCCATGCCTTGCTTGCATTCGCCATCGGTGGCGACGAACGTGCCGTCCATGTCGATGCGCGCCTCGCTGAAGAACGCGGCCGGCTGCTCGCTCCAAACTTTCTTTCGCGTCTCATGAAACACGTCTTGAAGCGTCCGGATGTGGTGCTCCGCGAAACGCCGGCAGAAGTCGCCGGCGGTCGTCGGGTCCGGAATGCGACGCGCGCCGAGCGCGTCGAGAAACACTTCGTCGTTGCGGCGCAGCTCGAGGTCTTCCAGACAGCGGCCATCGCACAGCGCGTTGTAGGCCAGGTTCAGCACGTGGTCGCTCTCATGATACGGCAGATGGATTTTCAGCAGATGCAAACGCTGATCGATGGCCTCGGCCAGGCCCAGTCGTCGGACCAACAGCACCATCGCGCCGAGGCCTCCGTAATTGACGCCGCGCGTCCGCTGGGCGATCTCGAACTTGATGACCGCAGCCGACAGGACCGGCTGCGAAACGTCGCCCAGTTTCGCTTTGTCCAGGCGTTTTTCGATCCGCTGCTTGCCGGCGATCAGTTGTCGGCGTATCTTGGCGTTCACTCGAAATCCCTCCGTGGTTGTGGTGTTGCAAAGCTCGACACTTATGAAACACCGCAAAAACGCCGAGGGATTTCGTTTTTTCAAAAAAAACTCGCCAAAGGCCCGTCCGGGTATGCTTGGTTAAGGGCTAGACTGCGATCCCGTCGCGCCAGTATGCTTCGACGGTCCGGTATCGGCGCGCGCTTACAAAATTACCGAGCGA
>CAZVYV010000729.1:0-1699 GCA_964630985.1 uncultured Occallatibacter sp. | reverse complement strand
TCATCGACGTTACAAGCCAGAGTAGAGCATTCGCGGGGTTTACGGCGATAAAAACGGGGGCAGGGGAGCAAGTGTGCAAAGGAGTAAGGGGGCCGGGAAAGGAAACCAGTGCGCAACGCATGGAGGCGGAGCACGCGAGGCAATGGCGCAATGGTGAAGATCCCCGGGGCGCAGGGTTTGTGCGCGCCGGCGTGCGACTGCGTCAGCGGTCGGTGCTGGAGTTGCAGGGATCGTCGGACCCATGGAACAGGCGCTGATCGGCGAGACGCGAGCCACGCAACAACCAGCGAGGTCTTCGTGCACTGGGGAAAATGTGCGTGGATGCAAGCCGCATGGCGCTACAATTCTGCGGGGGCATTTCCGGCTATGAATTCCGCGATAAAAGTGCGTTGCCTTGCAGTTTTTCTGGTTTTGGCCTTGACGTTTTTCGCCTCACGTCCCGTTGCGGCACAGGTAGTCCTCACCGAGTCGCAACGAGTCGCAGCGCAACTGCCGGCACAGGAGCGCGCGATTGTCGACCGGCTTTTGAGCCTGGGGCAACTGCCTGCCGGCACGTGGAAGATGCACGTCGGCGATCTGCCGCACGGCGAAGCTGTGGGATTGGACGAGACGGACTGGCAGCCCGTGGCTTTAATGGCGAAAGCGCCGAACGACGCGGTCTGGTTCCGGCAGACGATTCAGATTCCTGACACGCTGAATGGATACGACCTCACCGGCGCGCGCATCTGGTTCCAGTTCCACGCCGAAGCCAACGGCCCCATGCCGCAGATGATTTATTTCAACGGACGCCGCGCAGCCATGGGCGAAGATCTTGAGCCGATCGTGCTACTCGATGACGTACGGCCCAGCGACAAAGTTGTGATCGCCGTCAAGCTGCTGCACACGGTCGATGTGAAGACTTTTCGCGGCGCGACGCTGAATATCGAATTCGCGAGCGGGCGGCCAAATCCCGAAGACCTGGCGCAGGAGATTTTGTCGGCGTCGGTGCTGCTGCCATCGCTTGCGCCCGGCGACACGAGCAAAATCGGCACGCTGAATGCCGCAATCGGCGCGGTGGACGTGGCCTCGCTCGACGCGGCAGAAGCCGCAACCAGTGGCGCGCCCGCTACGGGCGGGGCTGTAGCGCCGGCGTCCTCGCCGGCTGTCGTGCGGGCGTCCCCGCCCGCACTTTCGCAAGCCCAGGCGAAGTTCGACGCGAGCCTGAAGGCGGCGCAGACAAAGTTGGAGCCGCTCCGCCCGCTGCTTGAAACTGCAACCTTTCACCTCACCGGCAACTCGCACATTGATGCGGCGTGGTTGTGGCCGTCGACCGAAACCGTTGACGTTGTTCGGCGCACGTTTTCGACCGCGCTCCAATTGATGAACGAATATCCCGGCTACACCTACACGCAGTCGGCGGCGGCCTACAACGAATGGATGGCTCAGAAGTATCCCTCGATGAATGCAGAAATCAAGAAACGCATTCAGGAGGGACGGTGGGAGATCGTGGGCGGCATGTGGGTCGAGCCGGATCTGAACATGCCCGACGGCGAATCGCTGGTGCGACAACTGCTCGTGGGCAAGCGCTGGTTCAAACAAGCGTACGGTGTCGACGTGCGCATCGGTTGGAACCCCGATTCGTTCGGCTACAACTGGCAGCTCCCGCAGATCTACAAAAAGAGCGGCGTCGACTACTTCGTCACGCAGAAGATGGAGTGGA
>CAZVYV010000728.1:0-1701 GCA_964630985.1 uncultured Occallatibacter sp. | reverse complement strand
GCATCAAAATACAAGTACGCCGTCGGGAGACGTTCACATGATCAAGAAACTCGGAATCACTCTTCTATTTCTCGCGCTCGGTTCCGTCAGCGCGCTGGCCGCCGACTTCAACGGCAAATGGACCGGCGATGTGCAGGGCCGCAACGGCAACACGCAGACCCTCACCTTCGACTTTCATATCGACGGCGCAACGCTCACCGGCAAGATCACCACGCCCCGCGGCGATGTGGACCTCTCCAACGGCAAAGTCGATGGCGATAATATTTCCTTCGATCAGGTGCTGAACTTCAACGGCAATTCATTCACCATCAGCTACAAGGGCGCCGCCCAGGCCGACGGCACCATCAAGTTCACGCGCACCTTTGGCGCCGATGGCGATCGGCCTCCGCAGGATTTCGTTGCCAAGCGCGGTTCAGCCGATGCCGCTCCCGCAACTCCCGCAGCGCCCGCGCAGCCTGCGGCCCCGGCCACTCCGCCTCCGCCGCCAACAAACACAACCGCAACCCCGCAGTAATCAAAATTTCTGGGTGCCCCCGGTCTCTTGCAGTTGGAGACCGGGGATCGGGGTCTCAATCTTCGCGCTCGATCCCTGCTCCTTCGCCCTCGTCTACGCGTCCGTCACTCGGATGCGTGCGGCGAAGTTGATGCTCGCCCATTCCATCGGAGACAGCGGCCGCCTTCCGCCGTTGCCAGGCCACGGATCGCGAACGATCACCTGCTGAATCTCGTACTGTGAGGTGGCTGTATCCACCTCGGAAATGATCGCCGTCAGAACCGTGGCGTGCCCCAGCGCGCCGATGATCAGCGGGTGATCGTCGATCAGGTCCTGGATCGCCGTATTCACATTCACTGAGTACACGTCGCCCTGGCACTGGAAGGCTTTCCCCGCGTCGTCCGTCCATCGCTTGTTGAGATCGCGAAAAATGTCGCGCGGCATTCCTGGCATATCCGCCACGGTTCCCCACGTCTCCTTCACGATCCGCTGCTGATCCACGGCGTGATGGTAGTACTCAAACACCATGCTGATGCACGCCGCCCAGCACCATTCGTTCTGTTGCTGGAACGCCTGCTTGAATGTGATGGAAGAGATGCCGGTCGTGCACACCTCGATCGGCTGAAGCCCCATCGGCGTCATTGTTGAGACCGGCGTCCCGCATTGTTTCGCCCCAAACACGGTCCGCGACGCAGCAATGAATCCCGCGCCGGCCAAAGCCGTGCGCAGAAAGGCCCGTCGTTCCATATTCAACCTCCAGGGTTTCTCGGGGGGCAACGGGGGACACAACGGATACGTACGATGAAACGAAATCGTTCCACGCCTGTCAAGCGCAAACTCGACTCTTTGCGGTCGTTCTTCCGATCAGGATACGCCTAAGCCGTCGCCGTCTTCGCCACGTCCTCTAGGCCGCGCGCTTCAATCTCGAACTCGCGCATCTTGTACTTCTGGATCTTGCCCGACAGCGTCGCCGGGAACTCCTCAACGAAGCGAACGTGCTCGGGCACCTTGTAATACGCGATCTGGCCCTGGCAAAACGCTCTGATCTCCTCTTCCGTCGCATCCACTCCGGGCCGCAGCCGGATCCATGCCACCACAATTTCGCCCAGCCGCGCATTGGGAATGCCGATCACCTGCACTTCGCCAACCTTCGGGCATGTGTAAAGGAACTCCTCCACCTCGCGCGGATAGATGTTCTCGCCGCCGCG
>CAZVYV010000727.1:0-1702 GCA_964630985.1 uncultured Occallatibacter sp. | reverse complement strand
GCAAAGATCTCTTCCCCTACTCCGACATCGACGTCCTGTTCGCCTTCGCCGACGACAAAACCGAAGAGCTGTCCCGCGAAGCCGTTCGCGCCATCATCCAGGGCATGTGGGACATCGGCCTGCGCGCCAGCCCCAACTCCCGCACCGTCAAGGAATCCGGCCGCTTCGACCCCGACAATCTCGAATTCACGCTCGCCACTCTCGATCGCCGCTTCCTCGCTGGCCAGTTTCCTCTGTACCAGCAACTCCACCAGGTCACCTTTCCCGGCCTCGTCCTCAGCGAGTGGAACTCCATCGCGCAAAAGCTCGGCGAAATCGCGCGCTCGCGCCACGCCAAGTATGGCAATACCATCTTTCATCTCGAGCCAAACCTGAAAGACTGTCCCGGCGGCCTGCGCGACTATTCGCTCGCCGTCTGGTTTGCGGTCTTGTTCCACCTCAAAGCCACCAAGGAATGGCCCCGCCAGCGTGGTGGCGTCTTCCAAAGCGCGCGTGGCGACGCCGAAGCCGCCTTCGACTTCCTCGCCGCAGCCCGATGTTTCCTCCACTTCCGCCATGGCCGCGACGACAACACGCTCGACTGGCAATCGCAGGATGAGGCCGCCGCCCGCTCCATCGGTCTTGAAACCCGCGGCACCGCCGACCCCAGCTACTGGATGCGCACCTACTACAGGCATGCCCGCGTCGTCTATCGCCGCGCCGCGCTTCTCATGGAGCACCTGCCCGCTCCGGTGAGCTTCTATCGCCAGTTCCGCCGCCGCCGCTCGCCCATCGCCGGAACCGACTTCCTCCTCGATCAGGGCCGCATCGACATTCAGCCCGGCGCGCAATTTAATGACACCGCCGCCATCCTGCGCATCTTCTCGCTCATGGCCACGCACGGCTACACGCTCTCGCAGGCCGCTGAAGATCGCATCACCGACGCACTTCCCGTCCTCGCCATCTCCATCCCTGAAGGCCCCTATCTCTGGAACGCTCTGCGCGAAGTGCTTCTCGGCCCCCACGCCGCCCACGCCCTCCGCACCATGCACGCGCTCGGCGTTCTCGAGATGCTGATCCCCGAGTTCCACGGCATCGACGCGCTCGTCATCCGCGACAGCTATCACCGCTACACCGTCGACGAGCACACCTTCCTCGTCATCGACAACGTCCACGCCCTGCGCACGCCCGCCAACGAGCACGAGCAGCGCCTCGCGCAGCTACTCCCCGAAATCGATCGCATGGACCTGTTCTTCCTCGCCCTGCTCCTGCACGACACCGGCAAGGGCCGCCGCGCCGGCGAGCATGCGCAGCAAAGCGTCGAGCTGGCCGACAGCTTTCTCGCTCGCCTCGACTTCGACGCCGAGGAGCGCGACGCCGTTCTCAAGCTCATCCGTCTGCATCTCGATATGTCGCAGGCCATGCGCCGCGACATCTTCGACCTCGACAACGTGCGCGGCTTCGCCGACAAAATCGGCAACCCGCAACTCCTCAAAATGCTCACCCTCATGACCTTCGCCGACATCAAGGCCGTCAACCCCGACGCCCTCACTCCATGGAAGGCTGAGAACCTTTGGCAGTTCTACATGTCCACCTCAAACTTCATGGACCGCTCGGTCGACGAAGCGCGCTATCACGCCGCCATCGATCCCACCCTGCTCAACCGCATCCGCTCCATGGTTCCCGCCGCGCAGCACGACGCGCTCAAGCAGTTTCTCGAGGG
>CAZVYV010000726.1:0-1702 GCA_964630985.1 uncultured Occallatibacter sp. | reverse complement strand
CATGGCCAATTAGCGTACCCCGGCACTGGTGCATGGGGTGAGATTTGAACTCACAGTGGTAGCCCGAGGGCGGGCGGTTTTACGGACCGCTGCGGCCAACCGTATCCGCGTCCCATGCGAAAAATGGAGGCGAGTAACTGACTCGAACAGTCATCCTTTTACGGAGCCGCGCCTTTCGGGGGCGTTTGGGAATCCGATCCCGGTACTCGCCATGGCGGTGAGCATCCGATTCGGACGGATGATACCTTTCGGTATGGCGGTTTAGCAAACCGCTGGGTTCGGCCTCTTCCCTAGCTCACCGTTTGAATTGTCAAAGAGCAAAAACTTTGGTAGGCCCATCGAGATTTGAACTCGAATGCCCGAGGGCGACACTTTTTGAGAGTGCTGCGTCTGCCAGTTCCGCCATGGGCCTGAATTGTATGGGATCAATAACTCAGTCGGGATAACAAACTGAGTCGAGACAACGAGGATGAGCTTAGAACGAACATTGAAATTTGGGAGCGAGTCTGGAAGTCGAATCCAGTATCTCCAGCTTATGAGGCTGGAATGGTATATCCGTTCCACTCCCTCGCTGAAAGCAACTTACCGCAGAGCCGCGCGGCTGTCAAGAAAAATCCAACTCTTGGACTTCGGGCTCCACCACAAACCGAAACTTACGATGACTCTCCACCGGCAGCGCGGGCTCAACCACGGGCTCCTCAGTGTGCGCCAGATCGTATCGCAGGCCGCGCCACTTCAGTTCGGCTATCAGACTGTCCCAGAGCCAGCGCCATTGATCGTCCTTCATCATCGGAGCGGTTGTCAGCCACGATAGGTAATCGTCAGGGATCAGCCGCAACCGCACGCCGCGGTACTTTCCGAATGGCAAAACTGCTCTGCCGTGGCGACTCATGACAATAGCGTCTCAATGAACGCGGTTCTGAAATTACTCGGCCCGTCTCCGTGCAAGCAGGGGCAGACTCCCATGTAGTGCTCGAACCAGTGAGAGATCAACCACGCGGCTGCGTACTCACGGTCGCCCGGCGCGTCTGGTTTATAGCCGATGTACGCATAGCAAGCCTCTGGCGGATGGGGATTGTGCAGTTTGTGAAACGAAATCAGATGGGCTTGGCGGATGTCGGGATACGCAGGATCCGTGAATGGATGATCCTTAAACTCCCAGCCCATGAAGGTGAATGTCTGGCAGTTGTACGCTTCTTCCGGCTTTGGACTCTCGAATCCCATCACGTCAGCAACTCCGCAAACTCTTCCGGGTCGACATCGCGCAGCACGATCTTCGTCGCCAGCACCCACTCCAGAAACGTCATCACCCGGTCGTTCGTCATAACCGAATCCTGGTAGCGCTTGTACTCCTGCTGGGCTTGTAACTCCGTGAAACTCGCCATCGGCTTTTTCTTTCTCCAGAACATCATTTTAGGTTCTTGTCGTACCACTGAAGATCAATCGGCTGCGGGCGTGAAGTGAACAGTGACGTTGACTTCGTCGCACAACAGTGGCACACATTCGGGTCGCGAAGCGTGAACGGCAACTCTTCCGCATCCGGCATTCGTTTGTCACAACGTCGACAGATGATCGGCTTGTGCTTAGAAGTGGATATCTCTTTTGGCTTCGGCTGCATTTGCCCACCACGCCTCCAGTTCCTTCTTGAAATCAAACTTGAAGTCGATGTACTCACCTTCGTCTCTTGCGTCCTTCATCATTC
>CAZVYV010000725.1:0-1709 GCA_964630985.1 uncultured Occallatibacter sp. | reverse complement strand
TGATGCCCATCATCATGCGGATGGAGCTGGTTTTTCCGGCTCCGTTGGGGCCCAGCAGACCAAACATCTGGCCGGCCTCGATGGAAAGACTCAGATCGCGCACGGCAACCTTGCTTTCGTAGGCCTTGGTGACTCCCGCGAGCTCAACGACGGGCATGAAGGCTCCTGGAGGACAGGTTGCGGGTTGGGGGCATGGTGGGTTTGGGTTGAAGCGTCAGGAGAAGTGTAGCAAAGGGCCCCGCGGCGCTTGCGGATTACATCAGCCGGCGGCGGACCAGATCGAGGGCCTGCTGCGCGGCCCATTCGCGGACGCGATTGCGGTCGCCGCGGAAGGTGCGCTCCACAGCGTCGCAGCCCTGCGCGTCGCAGACGGCGATGTGCACCAGGCCCACAGGCTTGGATTCGGTAGCGCCCGTTGGGCCGGCGATGCCGGTGACGCCCACGCCAACGGTCGCTCCGGTGCGCCCGCGAATGCCCTGCGCCAGCGCTTTGGCCACTTCGGCCGAGACCGCGCCGTGGCGTCCGATCAGTTCCACGGGCACGCCCGCCAGGGATGCCTTCAATTCGTCGGAGTAGGCGACCACGCCGCCGAGAAACGAGCGCGAGGCTCCGGGAACGCTGGTGATGCGCTCGGCGACTAAGCCTCCGGTGCAGCTTTCGGCGACTGCGAGCGTGGCCTGGCGCAGTTCGAGGTAGTAGAGCACGATCTGCTCCAGCGAATCGCCTTGCGAGGAATAGAGCCAGTCCTCCAGCGTCTCTTCCACGCGCTCGGCGAGTTCGTCCACACGTTGCCGTGCAGCGTCGGCGTCGGGCTTGGAGCAGATGAGCGTGATCTGCAGGTCGCCGGTGTGGGCGAGCAGCGTGGTTTCAACGTCGGTGTAGGTGGTGTAGATGGGTGCGAGAAGTTTGTCGGCCTGCGACTCGGGAATCATCGCGGCCTTGAGCGTGCGTACGGCGATGGAGCGCGGAGGAACAACGTCGCGGAGACGGGGCAGACATTCGGCGTCAAACAGGGGAGCGCACTCGTGGGGAGGGCCGGGGAGAAGCATGACGAGTTTGCGGAAGCCCGAGAATTCGATATCAAGCCACTGACCGGGCGCGCTTCCGTTGGGGTTAGGCAGCACAATTGCGCCTTCGATGACGTCGGCCTGCTTGAGATTGTTCGGCGGCATGGTGATTCGCCAGGCGGCGGCTCGGGCGTGGAGTGCGGCGACTTGCGTAGCGTCGCGGCGAAGCGTGAGGGAGAGAGCCTCGGCGACGGCTTCGCGCGTGAGGTCGTCTTCAGTGGGCCCGAGGCCGCCCATAAGGATGAGAATGTCGGTGCGGGAGAGAGCGGTTTTGACGGCGCTGACAAGATCCTTGCGGCGGTCGCCGACGACGGTCTTGAACGCGACAGTGACACCGAGCGCGTTCAGCTTTCCAGTGAGATAGAGAGAGTTGGTGTCCTGCCGGAAGGGCGTGAGCATCTCGGAGCCAACGGCAATGATTTCGCTTTTCATAGAAGCAGCTATCAGCTCTCAGCTTTCAGCCTTCAGCTAAAGTCTTGCAGGCACGGACGTCGGGACAGTTGGCGACTCTCGTGATTCAGCCAAATCTGCGTTTCAGTTTCAAAAAAACTGAAGGCTGAATGCTGACGGCTGAAAGCTAAAAGAGGCTCAGGCCTTCGACTCCCAAGTCCACATCATAAACGGCGTCGTTGGTGGCGAGGA
>CAZVYV010000724.1:0-1711 GCA_964630985.1 uncultured Occallatibacter sp. | reverse complement strand
CAGCCCACCCGCGCAGGCCACCGCCACCATCGGCGGCAAGACCATCACCATCAACTACTCGTCTCCCGGAGTCAAAGGCCGCGAAGGCAAGCTCTTCGGCAAGGATGGCCGCATCAGCCACGATCCGCATTACCCGGTTTGGCGCGCGGGCGCCAATTCCGCCACCGCGCTGCACACCGATGCCGACCTGACCATCGGAACTCTCTCGGTGCCAAAGGGCGACTACACGCTGTTTGTCGACATTTCCGATCCCGACAACTGGACACTGATCGTGAACAAGCAGACAGGCGAATGGGGTCTCCGCTACGACGCCTCTCAGGACCTGGGCAAGACGCCCATGACTATGAGCAAACCGCCGGCCATGGTTGAGAATCTCAAGTGGACCATCACGGACAAAGGAATGGGCAAGGGCGAAATCACTCTGGCATGGGAAGACCACAACGCCTCGGTTCCGGTTGCTGTTCACTGAGCCTTCAGCGCTTCCGATGTGTTCAGTTCCGCCTGGGCCATTTTGCGCCTGACAAATAGAACCTTGTTCGTTTCAAACTGGCTGCCCGACCGTGGTACACCGCCCGGGGCGGCCAGTCCCCCATTTATATTGAACTGGAGGTTCTCCGCCAGAATGCTTTCCCGTCGGATCTTGTGGTTCTTCCTGGCTTCTTTTCAAGCCGTACTCCTCTGTTCGGCAGCGCAGGCACAAAAGGCTCTCAGGAACGATGACGTCTCCGTCGGGGGCTTCTATCAGTTCACATCCGACGCCAGCGGGAACGGCATCACCGACACCACAACCCATTCCCTCGGCGGACAGGCAAGCTTTCGCCACAGCTTCCACTGGTGGCTCGGCTACGAAGCCGCGTACGACTACACGCGTTTCACCGAGTACTACACCGGCCAGCCCTTCGGCTATCAGCACAATCTGCACGAATTCAGCGGCTCCTACTACGTCCACGGTCCAAAGGCGCTTGGCATCCAGCCCTTTGCCGTAGCTGGCATCAGCGCGGTCCTCTTTTCCCCCACGCTGAACGGTGGACAAAACGTGTCCTGGCAGGCGCGGCCTGGCGCGAACTTTGGAGCCGGCATCAACTATCCTCTGTTGGGCAGCGCTATCGGACTGCGCCTGCAGTATCGTGGCGTCTATTACAAAGCGCCGGACTTCGGGCTCACGCAGTTGACCACCAACACCTATCGCCTGACATCGGAGCCCATGGCCGGCTTTTACATCCGCTTCTGATCAACATCCACGACCGGGCGGACAACAGAGAGGTGAAACCTGGACTCGGACTGCATCTTCTGCAAAATCGTCGCAGGCGCCATCCCGGCTAAGAAGGTTCGCGAGGACGACCTCATTCTCGCCTTCCATGACATCGATCCGAAGGCCCCCACGCACATTCTCGTGATCCCGAAAAAGCACCTGGCATCTTTGGCCGAAGCGAAGCCCGCCGACGAGCCACTGCTCGGCCGCCTCCTGCTCGCCGCTGCCACAATCGCGCGCGAACAGGGCCTCGGCAAAGGCTATCGAATCGTGATCAGCACCGGACCCGAAGGCGGACAGACCGTCGATCACCTCCACATCCACCTGCTGGGCGGACGCCAGATGCATTGGCCCCCGGGGTAATCGAGGTACAGGTCTGACTTGCAAGGTCAGGGTTGCAAGGTCAGGGTTGCATTGTCTCTGTGGCCTCTGCCTTTGCGCCATGGAGCGAGTCCGGCG
>CAZVYV010000723.1:0-1711 GCA_964630985.1 uncultured Occallatibacter sp. | reverse complement strand
CGGCTGATGGAATTGCTGGACCAAATACCGTTAGTGCTTTGCAGGGAATGGCATAAATGAAGACAGGAATTAGCCCAAATTGGAGTCTAGGTGTTAACATTGCGCTTGCGGTGCTTGGCGTTTTCGCGGCATCTGGCGCATATTTTGATGTTATTGCTGGGTCTGCGCTGTCCAAAGACATCGTAATGACGGCAGGATTTTCAGTCGCTCTACTTAGCGCGGTAAATGGCGTTTTGCATGCCTCTTCGTCGGCGCAAGGCGGCGCGCTCGTAAAGGGTGATTGATGTCTGCACCATTCCTGAGTTCAGCCGATCTACGAACCATTATCAACACCCTGACCACTCAGGCAGCACAATTGCCATGGCCGGAGAATGAGGCAGTAACGCCAGCACTAATCCAACAGTTGGCTACACAAATCGTGGCTGACTTGAATGCCGCCCATGGAACCAAAAGTTAGCTATGACGAGATAACCGAATGGGAAGCCGAAGAAGCGGCTAAACTCATTTACGAGAGATGGTTACGGAGATGGTGGCAACCGAAAAAATGGGAACAACTAGTCCACAAAGGAAGGCCACGGCTGATCGCATATTGCGCCTTAGCGGCAGCGGCGAAGGCGCGGGCAGATCGCTCACGCTTGACCAATGGGAACGATATGCACCAGACGACAAACTTGACTGGCTGCTGACTAACGTGCAAGTACGAGAGGAAGATGAATCAATCTTCCTTGAGCAAATTGAAATGGTGAAACGGAGAACAGAGGTAAAATGAGGAAAATTCTATTAGCTACAGTGCTCGCTGGTGGCTTGGCTGCATGTACGGCAACCCAAGTGACATCCATTACCACGTCTTTGATTGACGAGGCTGACGCCATTATCGTCACCAGTTGCAATGCGTACCCAGAGGTAACCAGCCTCATTTCGTTGCTCAACTCTGGTGTTGCGGCTACTGCCAATGCACTGGCGGCAGCATTCTGCCAGGCCATTCAGGCAGCGGTACCGACTCCTGCGTCTTCGTCCGCAATGCCTGTCGCTCTTGCATCACGCAAGAAGCGTCTTGGTCTGGCGGCTCCAGTCCACGTATGCACGACCAATGGCATTTGCGGATGGCGCTAATCCGCACCGTCGTATTTCTTGCGATGCTGGCGGCAACACCTGTCGCCGCTGCGTCGTTTGATGGTCCATGGACTGCATCCATCACGACACGTCGTGGCGGCTGCGGTTCCATGCAGTCGGACATTCTTGTCCGTGATGGCGTGATCTATCGCGGCAGTCAGGCGGGTGGTCATGTCGCTCCCAATGGCCGCGTCAGCCTCAACGGGTGGAATTCTGCTGGTCAGGGAACGGGCACTGGCAGGCTGTCCGCCTCGTCTGGATCTGGTACGTGGCGGGCTTCTAATGGCAGCGAGAGTTGCTTTGGGATATGGCAGGCATGGCGCAGGTGATTGCTACGCTCGCTCAGATCCAGGCGGCGGGTATGACCATCACTTTAGCCATCTATGCATGCTGGCGCATGGGAGGACTGACTGAGCCCATTCCATGGCCGATTCTCATGACATCAATTGTCTTTTGGCCGGTGACATTCGCTATCGGCGCAGTGACTTTAATTACGGGACGTGATTTATGACAGACCACTCAATGATGAAACTAGGCCGTCGTGGTGTTGTATATCAGCCGAGACGGCTAGCTCTTGCCAAGTACACTGTGGCGATGC
>CAZVYV010000722.1:0-1713 GCA_964630985.1 uncultured Occallatibacter sp. | reverse complement strand
GAACAGAAAGCCCGACCGCGCGGTTACTTTTCGCGATTCGGTTCCGTAGAAGATGAAATTGACTTGGCGTGGACAAATGCCGGGCGATGGCGCGCGTAGAAGTGCTCTTCCCTGCCCTTGCGCGCGTAGCCGCGGGTCTCGTACAGGCGGATAGCGGCGGAGTTCTCGACGTCCACATGCAGCCAGATTGCAGTTGCTCCTGCCGCTCGTGCTGAATCTTCCGCGCGGTTGAGCAGATTTGCGGCGATGCCGCGGCGTCGCGACCCTGGGTGCACCTCGATGGTCTGGATGTAAGCGACGGTGCCTTTGGGAACGGTGGCCCAATCCACAATGGCGAAGCCGGCTAATTCGGAACCCTCCTCGGCGATCCAGGTGACGGAGTTGGGATTCGCGATCAGCTTACGCATCAAAGCTCGGTCAAAGCGGAAGGGCTCATCGAAGCAAAGCTCTTCAACAGCGTAGAGCTGGGCAAAGTCGCCGGGTTGGTAGAGACGGTAGTCCATGAATTAGGGCTCAGGTTTCAGGAGTTAGGGATTCGGTTTCCCTGGAATTCTGGGCCCGGTGATGCAAATACGTCGCAGGCCGCCCAAGGGCGGCCTGCATGGATCAGTGTATTACCTCAATGAGCTAGACCTTGGCTTCGAGATCTGCGATCACATCGAAGAATCGCTGATCGAGACGGCGGTTGGTGGCAATGGCATCCTTGATGGGGATGTCAGTAATGTCGAGGCCGTGAACGACGGCGATGCGGCCCCACTTTTGCTGGTGCACCATGTCGATGGCATGGAGGCCATAGCGCTGCCCGAGAACCCGGTCGTAGGCTGTGGGAACGCCGCCGCGCTGTGTGTGGCCGAGATTCACGGAACGCGTCTCATAGCCAGTCTTCTTTTCGATGAGATCGGCGAGCGCTTCGCCGATGCCCGAGAGGCGCACGTGGCCGAAGGAGTCGACTTGCTGCGAGCCGGTGACCTGGCCGACTTCCGGCAGATGACAGCCTTCGGCAACCACGACGACGCCATAGTGCTTTCCGTGATCGTAGTTGTATTTGAGCAGCGCGCAAACGTGATCGATGTCGATTTCTTTTTCCGGAACGAGGATGACGTGTGCGCCGCCGGCAACACCCGAGGCGTATGCGATCCAGCCAGCGTCACGGCCCATCACTTCGATCACGACGACGCGGTTGTGCGAGTCGGCCGTCGTATGAATGCGATCGACAGCCTCAGTCGCGATCATCACCGCAGTGTCAAACCCGAAGGTCTGGTCGGTGCCGCTAATGTCGTTGTCGATGGTTTTGGGAACGCCAACGGCTTTAACGCCGTTCTCGCTCAGGAAGAGCGTGACGGATTGCGTGTCGTCGCCGCCGAGGGCGATGAGCGCGTCGATTTTATTGGTCTTGAGAACTTCCTGGACTTTGTCGATGCCGCCGGGAATTTTCTTCACGTTGGTGCGCGAAGAATGCAGGATGGTGCCGCCCCTGAGCTGAATGCCGTCGACCGTTTCAAGCGTGAGCGGAATGAAGTTGTTATCGAGCACGCCGCGCCAGCCGTTCAGGAATCCGATGAACTCGTCTCCATAGTGATTAATTCCCTTCCTCACGGCCGCATAAATGACCGCATTCAATCCGGGGCAATCGCCGCCGCCGGTCAACAAAGCAATTCGCATCGTGGAATCTCCTAATAAACAGTTCGCAGTTCTTAGTTCACAGTTCGCAGT
>CAZVYV010000721.1:0-1720 GCA_964630985.1 uncultured Occallatibacter sp. | reverse complement strand
CAACGCCAGACTGGTCTGGCATGGACATGACGCCTGAGTATGGGTCTATGTCGGATGGGACGAGATCGGTTGTTGGTGAACCACCATCTGCGTAGCCGATACGGCCTCCGTTAGCCCTTTGTTCTCCGTCGTTTTTTTGAAAGTGGAAGGCATTCATGGCTGGTAGTGCGGCTACGCCTGCGATACCATACTTTTTCAGGATGGAGATGAGGTTGTCGTCAAAAACGACGTAATTACGGGTGCCGTCGCCCGCACCGCGAGAACCTTGGTCAAGATACTTGATGCCGGGAATACCTGCCTCACGTAGAGTCTTGGCAATTTCCTCTGGTTTCATTCCCGGAACGCCTCTTGCTATTGAGGCGCCACTCCATTCTTTAGGAATAATCCCTTGCAAACCAATATTCTTATCGCCAACCACCTTTTCAAGGTTATCAACATGCTGTTGCCACGCTGGTTCAGCCGACAAGGATCGCACCTGCTTAAAGGCATCAGGAACGTCCTTGCCCTCACGAAGGGCGCTCTGTAACTTTATTGCCACAAGTGGCGGGACGCCTTGGTCTTGTGCGGCGGTTATCAGCCTCTCTCCAGATAGCATGGCCTGCTGTGATTTCACCGCAGGAATTTGCATCAACTTTTGATGAATGTCTGGCTGTTCGCTTAGCGGTTTATCCCAATCCAAGAAGTGTTCTGGGTCGGCATTTATTCCAACCTCATACATTCGTCCACGAGGGGGTGCCATCTTCACACGAGACTTGAACTGTTTCCACGCCTCATCCCAAGTATCCTGGTCAATTCCAGTTGGTTTGTATAGGCGCGGTCTATCGCCGGCGTAGAGTTTCTTGATTTGCGTTGGGTTCTGTGCGTTATATCTATTGGCGTCACCAAGGATACTAGCGAGCGCGGCCCCAACGTCGTCGCCCTTGCGGTACATATCATCTTGAACCTTTGGCCAACTACGAGTTGTAACTGGTATATCATCAAGACTCATTGGAACAGTGTAGCCGTTTCCGAATCTGTTCGTTCCCGTCAGGTTATTCTTGTAACTGCGGGCAACCTCTGGCGATTCGGAGAAATAGAGACCGTGCCCATAAGCCTGCGCACCTTCGCCCGTCCCAATCTTGTTGAGATCGAACCTGTCGAAATCATGAGGCGAACCGTGATAGGCCTTAATCATGTCGGCAAGACCTCCGACTGCGCCTTCTGCCGCCTCAGCCGCAGGCTTCAATGCCTTGGCCGCTGGCGGTCCAACCATCCCGATAGCCGCCGTAGCAAGGTCTTGCAGCGGTTCCTCGGATTGGCCTGTCATGACCTTGCCGAGTTGCCCGAATGGCTCTGCGGCACCCGCCACAGCGGACTTGACAGCATCCTGTACGTCTGGACGGTCACCGATGGTGCGCTGTCCAGACAACGGGTCTACCATGACAGGTAAGCCGTTTATGGTGCCAGCGTCAAGTGGAACTATGCCGCCATCATCTCGATTGACTGCGCCGCCTGATGCACGTTCTTTGATATGTTTGAACCAGTCACAACCTCCGCGTGCAGCGATGCCTCCGCCGACGATATGGCACCGATTCGGCTTGATGAAGTGCTTGCAATAATTGTCCGGCCAATCTCGTGTCGGTCCACAGTGATGCGCCTCTACGCCTCGTGTCGGACTATAATGAGACTCTTTCCGTGTTCTGGCGGCTTCTGCACCTGTGATGATACGGCCACCAGAGGC
>CAZVYV010000720.1:0-1721 GCA_964630985.1 uncultured Occallatibacter sp. | reverse complement strand
CCTCGGTGATCGCCGACACGAACACGGCGCTCGAATTGACAGTGTCCGCTGCACTAGCAACTTCGGAAACGCTCGCGCTGAAAAGCGCCCGCGTCCGCGGGAGAGGAGTGAAAACTGCGAACCCTCGACGCTGAAACGCCGGCGGCCACACCAGCTGCGCGAACGGCGTGCTGATCCCCGAATTCGGCAACGTAATATTAGGCAGGTTGTTCTGGTCAGACGTGAGCAGCACAACACGCCAAGGTCCACCCCATTGCAAAGGCGTGAACGGCACAGAAGCCGCCGGCTGAAGCGCAATATTGGGAAACACTGGCGCAGCCGCCACCCGCTGAAACCTCGAAGTCGACATGTCGATCGGCAGGACGGGAACAGGAGCGACGCCAAACGAAACCGCCAGGTTGGGATAAGCTGCCACACTAGCCGAACGCTGGAACCTCGAAGCCGACATGTCGATCGGCGCAAACGGCGTGCTGATCCCCGAATTCGGGAGCGTGATGTTGGGGAGATTGTTCTGGTCGGACGCAAGCGGACCAAAGCGCTGCGGCCCACTCCACTGCAAAGGGGTGAACGGTGCAGCGTATAACGCTAAATTAAGCGGGAGGATCTGAACCGGAGTCGAAACCGGCCGCCGCGGGGGCGGGTACATCGGCTGACTGAACGGCCCGAGGTTAGCAATCAGCGCAAGGTTAAACGGAGACCGTTGCACTCCCCCGGCGTACCTGAGAGGAGCACCTAAAGTCTGGCTTCTTTGGCCGGTCTCGTTGAGAGGCATGCTAACCTCTAACGGAGGCTACCAGATCAGATCACAGGACTTCGTAAAAAATATCGCTACCCATCGTAGTGCCTGTAGCAGCGCCCGCAGCGGAATTCGACAGCACCGTCTCGGAGTTCGACGTCGTAGCGTTGCCGACAGCCACCCACTCTTCTTCCGAACCAGGGTTAGTCTGCCATTGGATAATCCCGCCGAAAGCGTTGAACGTCAGGTTCAGCCGCGCGATCGTGACCGCCGGGGAGCGGTTTGGGGCTGTGGCTGCGGCGACAAACGACACCGGGGCGGTCGACACGGCAGTCGCTGCGATGTTGGCCGGTCCATCCGAATTCGGCGTCGCCAGAGCGGTCGGCGTAATCGCCAATGTTGAAGACCTCGCCAGGACCATTGCGTTGATCGCCGAAGCCGCCGCTTGGCCCATGCACAAAATCTTGCCGATCTTCAAGATATCGGTCGACGACCCTGGCTTGATCGCCTGAAACGACCCCGTCAAAACGCCGTCAGCCTGTCCCGCGGGCGCCCACGTCGAAACCGAAAAAATCCTCTTGGACATCGTCCATCCTCACTAAGGCAGCAGCAAGTGGGCAGGAGTACCCATCTTCAGTTCGTCCACAATTTTCTGGAAAGGCGCGTGCACGTAGTCCGGCAGCGACGCCTTGAACGCGCAAGCATCGCAAATGTACCGGTCTTCGCACTTACGGCAAGAATGTCGCTCTCGAGTACGAAATATATTCAGAACCACAGTGCCGCGGCAGTGCGCGCACGTCATAGTGTCAGCCTCGTAGACCTTACCCTCCCGGCAAAGCACCGGATCGTACCCGGCGAGACGCGCCACATCTTCCGGCAACCCCGGAGAGGCGCGGTGATCGACCATTAGGTAACCGGACTGTTTCTTCATCACATGCTCACGGTGTAGCTTACAACCACCTGGTCGGTGGACGCCACCGTCTTG
>CAZVYV010000719.1:0-1724 GCA_964630985.1 uncultured Occallatibacter sp. | reverse complement strand
TTTTTTACACCAGCAGATTTAGCAGTTTTTACTAGCTTAAATTCATCATCAAGCTGCTTCTGCCATCCTGTCTTCTGTCCACTAAGCTTCGTAGAGTGGAAGACTCCTCGCATGTCTTCTGGAGTGATATGTCCCGTAGCCTCCATCTTAGTCATGTGGTCTTCAAGCCGCTTCGCTACAGCGTTCCATTTCTTCGGATTCGGCCCCCATATAACCTTCATCGCCTCAATAAGTGCGGGCTGCACTTCTTCGGGGAGTTCCTTCCGCATTCCCCATAGCTGTGTAATCGTATGGTCCTTCGATTCAAAGGGAATATGTGATTCCACGATTCCAAGTAAGGATTTGAATACATCCTTCTCTGTCTTCGAGGACGCTCCGGGTCCGATTCCTTCAAGCATCTTAGTAACCGTAGAAGCAGCTTCCTTATTAATCTTGACCTTTATTCCCTTATAGATACCTGCATTTATAGCTGCGTTTTTTACTGTCTTAAGTGTATTTTCTTTTACAAGGTCAATTCCTTGTGTCTTGAGATATTGTTGTATCTCCGCACCAGCGGGATGCTGCGCTGCGTCTCTTACTTCTTTAGCTATCTGTGCCTGAACAAGCTCAGGATTATGCACAGCAGCCTCTTTGTTAGCTTGCTGAATAAGTGCTCCTACGCCTGCGGCGTTTTGCTTGCTACTGATAAAGCGTCCCCTAGCGTCCCTGTTCGCTTTCCCAGTCTGAACAGCTACGTTATCAAGTACCTTATCAGTTGCCTTAATAACTTGACTACTCAACTTACTAGAAGGGAGTTTCTCTATCTGCTCTTTCGTCATGGACGTAGCAGCGTTGAGTGACTGTCCTACTCGCTTGGGACCGCCCCATACAAGAAGCTTGCTTAGAAAATCAATAGACTTCTCAACAGTGGGCTTCATTGACTTTACCATATTTTCTGCCAATGGACCCGCCGCTTCTATTCCGCCAAATATAGCTGTGTTAGTCGCTAAGCCTTGGCCTTCATGTCCCTCATACGCTCCAACAAGCAAGCCCTCCGCCGCTCCCTTAATAGCGTGATACCCCATCTTCTGCGCGGTTGTTCCTGTGGAAAGTGCTTCACTAAGCACTCCCTTGCCTAGTAATCCATCGGCCAGTGCGGAAATCCCTTTCCCTGCAACGAAGTATTCAGGATGCGAAGCTAAATCTCCTGCAATATTACCAGCGCCCTCGATGCCCTTTATAACTAAATGGTCACTGAACTGTTTCCCCATATAGTTATTCGCTGCCTTCTCTTCTTCATCGAGTCCCTTGGAACTAACGTCAGTTTCCCTATCAAGCCACGTCTTAAACTTGTCCCCTGCCTGATTAGCCAGTGATCCCTTCGCTGTTGAAGTAAGGACTCCGTAAATAACATCCCCCAGCTTCTCCGCCCCGGCATTTATTCCCTTAGCTATTTTAACATCCTGCTTCGCCCCAAGCATAGCGAGATGTCCAAAAAAGCTATTCTCTCCTTCTATTCTATCCCTATCCCGTTGTTCCACCGTGCTACGTACATCCATCACTCCAGCTTTGCTAAAGCGTTCACGGGCATCTGGGGAAAGTCCCTTATAGAAAGGGGCTACGTATTTATCAAATAGCTTCCCCCTGACTTCTACCTTCTTCTCAGGAGGCAGTGCTTTGTATCTAGGATCAGCAGCCATCTTGGACGAATATTCTTTGTACGTATCTTTATTCGTCGCTACTTG
>CAZVYV010000718.1:0-1727 GCA_964630985.1 uncultured Occallatibacter sp. | reverse complement strand
GTAGGGCGACGTATCGGGGTGCGTTCCAACACGTCGCCAGTTCTACTACCAGGGATGACCTGCATGTGCGATCTTGAGGTCTGTCGCAGGGTCGTCGAGCACCGCCAGCGAAGCCCAGAAGAAGCCCTTGATTCCCCAATTTTCACTCCACGAGTTCATCACGAGCGCAGATGGCAGGGAGCCGCTAGGACGCAGCGTAGGCGTTTCCCCCACGTCGTAGCCCACCAAGAGCACTTCATGGCCTCCTAGCACGCTCTCTGTCGCCGTATTGGGGTTATAAATGCCAGTCTGAGCTACGGCATCCGACTCGAAAGAGTCATAGACTTGAAATCCCATGAGAACGGGCCAAGGCGTAGGGTCACCCAGCACGGTTAAAGCTACCGCGCTATTGGCTACTCCATGGAATGCTCCAAGCGTGTGCTGCGCCGCGTTCGCATCCTGAGCCGCCGTCGGCGTGACAATCTGTCCCGCTACGTAAGGGAACAGAGACAGTTCGCAGCATCCGCTGACGATCAGAGTCCCGCAGAGCGTTGTCCCGTCCGAGCCGTCATCGTTCGGGAAGTCTCCTTGTGCGATCAGTTCCTTGGCGTAGGTGTATTGAGGAGAGTAGACGCGGGAGTTCTTGAAGTAGGCGCGGTCGATCCACTCGAAGCTCTCCGTCCCGGCGTGCGCCGTGCAAGCTCCTTCGCTTCCTTGGTCCTTTACTGGTCCGCAGAACTTGCGTAGGTCTACCACCGGAGCCACCGGGGAGGTCTGGGTGAGCATCCGGTGCAGAGGGAGAGGTGCCGGAATATTGCGGTCGTATGTGCGCTTCATGGCTACACCTTCGCCAGTCGCACGCTGGGGTGCATTCGTTGCGCGATGTCCAGCTTCTCGTTGTAGTCCTTACGCCACGCCTTGAGGTTGAAATTCCCTGAGCGCGATGCCCGGAACACAGACGGCCCAGCCACGCCAGCGGGAGAGGACGGAAATAACGCTTCAATAGCACCCAGCAATACTTGAGCGGCAGCGACGATAGCAGTCACTTCTGGCGCGTTCAGGCCAGACGCAGCGGCAAAGATCGCAGCCGAGTCCTTCTCGAACGTGGTGAAAGCGGCGTTGAGGTCATTCCACAGCGCGGCAGTCGCAGTCCCCGCCTTCACCGCTGCATTGTAGTCAGTCCACAGTTGTAGTACGAGGTTGTAGTCAGCGGTAATCGTGGTCTGCATCGTCCCGCAGATAGGCAGACCGGACGAAATAGCGCACGCGAGAACTAAAGCATTCACGACAACTGGCTCGAACTTCTGCACGTCAGCCAGTGCGGTTGCGGAGTTGCATCCCATGAGCGGCATCGTGCCCATGGCAACGGCGAGAGAGAGTACAAATGCGAGCAGCGGTTTCACTGTAGAGCCTCCTAAGAGTTGAAGTAAGTTGTTCCGTCGACTGCACTGGTCACACTTCCCGAAACAATGGTCGTGGAAGTTGGGAAATCGCCAAATGTGTATGGTGGACAGAACGGTTGCCAAGGCGAGGGTTGAGGGCAAGGCGGAAACACAGGAACGACATAGTAGCCTTGCGGAAGCGCAATATATTTTCCGCAATTTCGGCAGCATCCGCAGTGAGAGCAGCGTTCGCATACTTCGCATCCACCGCAATTCTTGCAAGTTTTCTTGTGATCGTGTTCCATAACAAACTCCTAAGTAAGATTAACGCCAGAGGTCGTATTCCTAAAAGGGTTGAGGTACGTT
>CAZVYV010000717.1:0-1728 GCA_964630985.1 uncultured Occallatibacter sp. | reverse complement strand
AACCCGCCAGCGCGTTCAGATAATACACGTTGTATCCGTGCGCGGCCACCACCGGGTGATATCCCTCCGGAACCAGCACCAGGTCGCCATCGCGCACCGTCATCGTCTCGTCGATGCGCCGATCTGCGGTGTACACCTTCTGCACTGCGAATCCCTCCGGCCGCTCCATCCGGTAGTAGTAAATCTCTTCCAGATCCACTTCATCCGGCGGGTTGTGCGCGTCGTGTTTATGCGGCGGAAAGCTCGACCAGTTGCCCGCCGGCGTGAAAACCTCCACCACCATCAGCCGCTGCGCCAGAAAACCCGGTGGCAGCATGGAGTTGATCTGCCGCGTTGCGTTTCCGCCGCCTCGGATCTCGATCCCTACGTGTGCCGGTGTCACCAGCCGCGCCGGGTACTCCTCCTCGGCCTTGCTGTAGCAAAACGCTAACTCACACGCCGTATCGGCGCTGATCGTAAACATCGTCCTGATTGGCAGGTAAAGCGTGTAGGGCAGTCCATCGAAAACTGTCTCGCGCTGACCGATTCCTTGCCAATCGCCTCGCGAGCTGGTTACCGAGCAAACGCCGCCCAATACCACAATGGCCAATTCTCTTCCGGCCGTCTCGCTCCGAAATTCCTGACCTGCCTCCAACTTGCGCGTCGAAAAAGATAGAAATGCGTATCCAAAATCCTCAGTCCGGTTCCGGAATTTCTCCGGCCGGATCAACAACTCACTCATCATCTCTCCTGGGCTAAAAGTGTCCAAAGCAAAGGGGGAAGTCCGGCTTATGCCCGCACCGGATTTTTCGAATCACGAACAAAATACTGCAATTTGTGCACACGTGTGCACCTTTAAGATTCTCCATGATCTGGCCCATCCTGTCAATTGCGAATTGGCTTCCATTCAGTGGAAAAAGCAGCCCGTCCAAGCTCCACATTCTTATACCTTTACAGGTTCGATTCCCGTGCAGAAAAATAGCCCTTATCCTGTTCCGGCTCATCCTCGATTTCAGCCGGCCAGACGAGCGCCGTATTTCAGCCCCGAGCGCACCCTTGACCGTCAACTTTCCCCGGTGTTACCGTTTCCCTGCACACGTTTGCACTTCCCGGAGGATGCGGGCCTTACGCCGCCACTATGACCCAATTCAAGAGCCCCCTCCACGAAATGACGCAGACCACTCCCACCTGTCTGTGGAACGACTCAGCTTCCGTCGAAGACCTCAACTACTCCATCACGCATGGAGCTGTCGGCGCCACCTGCAACCCGTCCATCGCCGTCGCGGTGCTTAAGCAGGAGCTCGCCGTCTGGAAACCGCGCATCCTCGAACTTGCCGCGAGCGAACCCAACCTGGCTGAAGACGATCTCTCCTGGCGCATCGTCGAAGAAATCTCCACAAAGGCCGCGCGGCTGCTCTTGCCCATCTTCGAGCGCGAAAAGGGCCGCAATGGCCGCCTCTCCATCCAAACCGACCCGCGCAACTACCGCAACACAGAAGCGATGTTGACCCAGGCCGTCCACTTCAGCCAGCTTGCGCCCAACATGATCGTCAAAATCGCCGCCACGCGCGCCGGCCTTCCCGCCATCGAAGAAGCTACGTATCGCGGCATCAGCATCAACGCCACTGTCAGCTTCACGCTCCCTCAGGCCATCGCCGTCGCCGAGGCAGTCGAACGTGGCCTCAAGCGCCGCGAAGCCGAAGGGCTCTCGATCTCCACAATGGGCCCCGTCTGCACCATCATGGTCGG
>CAZVYV010000716.1:0-1732 GCA_964630985.1 uncultured Occallatibacter sp. | reverse complement strand
AACCCAAGGCTGGGTACACGAGGTTTTCACCAACATTCTGGTATACAGCTGTGGATAAAGCCAAGGTTTGGTACTCGTCAAAGTTAAGAGCCACAAGATCCCCCTTTTCCCGATATTGAGCAGATGTCTCCTGCCTCGATTAACACCTCACCTTGATGTTTGATTGCTGTGTGCCAACTAACGGCACTTAGCGGCTGTCCAGACCTAGCTGCATCTGGGTACGTTGTCAGACCTCGAAGTTGTGGGAGGTACTTCATGAAGGCTTTGCCAAACTTCTGAATTGTATCAGCATTGTTGGTTTCCGTTCCCCACTGTGGGAGATTTATGGTGCTGGAGATGGCGTGATCAACATATTTCTGAACGTGAGCTTGGAAGGCCAACCTGCGCTCTACATCCTCAGCCAGCCCATAGGCATCTTCAATGCTCTCTGGTTTTACCCCACTCTCCACTAGACGCTTGGCAGTTGGGTCTATTACATACTGATAGTTCCACACGCTGCCCTTGAGGTATCTTCGTTTGTAAGCCACGCAGAACAGTGGCTCTATGCCTGAAGAAGTTTCAGAGATTATGGAAATGGACCCCGTAGGAGCGATTGCGCGTGTCTTCACGGGACAAGATAAGTCCCACTTCTTTGCATACTGCTCGGCGTACTTAGTGCTGTCTGTGTAAATCTCAAGATACTTGTCCAAGTCGGCATCTGACCCATACTTCTTACCGTGGCTCAACAGCCATTCATGAATTCCCATCAGACCAAGGCCCAGACGCCTGTTCTTAGTACGCACGGTATCTACTTTTGAGTATGGGACATCTGAATACACTGTCCCAGCCAGCAACAGAGCTGTAGCACACTCCACTACGGAGTTCATCTCCAAGATGTCAGAGATATTGGCAAGATTGATAGAGCCTAAGTTGCACACATCTGAATCGTCTTCACTGGTCAGTTCTGTACAGGCGTTTCGAAGTGTCTCTTTCCTATTTTTTCCTGTGTCAACGCTGAATCCGGGCTCCCCCGTCTTAAGCATACGCTCCATGACTGTCCAATAAACCGCACTCGCATGGGAGTTGTGAACATGTTTCTCGTCATGATAGGCTTCGAAGAATTCATCGTCAAGCTGCACGCTGATGTTAGTCATGTCCAGTGTGGCAGGAAAGTTGAAGTCCTTGGCCTTCATGCTGCGTACTTCTGGTGCCCAGTTCTTCATTGTGATAAACTTCATCACGTCTGGGTGTTTCCATGACAATCCTGCCCACAGTGCGGACCTGCGGCTTCCTCCCTGCATTACTGCTCTTCCCAACTCATTCGTAGCTTGCATCAGGCTCAGCGGCCCGGTAGCGAAGCCACCTGTCTTGCGTATGAGTTTGCCTTCAGAGCGAATATGACTGTAGTCAGTTCCAATTCCGGCCCCTGTCATCAAACCCATGGCATGCTTGTGCATGTGGTCTGCCCACCCCTCTCTTGAGTCTTCCGCACGAAACATGAGGCAATTGTTCACTTGATGCAAGGGGCGTCCCGAGGCATATAGATATCTTCCACCGGGGATAAATTTGCGTTCTATGATGTACTGCTTGATTTGATCGATGAGGGACTTAGGTGCGCCCACAGATTTCAGCACAGTTCGGCTGACACGCTCAGCTACTTCCTCCCATGTTTCTTTGCTTCCATCTTTACGCTCATGGGAATATTTCTGGAGCAGAATCGCTTCAGCGAAACTGCTCATACTGCTCTTCATTG
>CAZVYV010000715.1:0-1739 GCA_964630985.1 uncultured Occallatibacter sp. | reverse complement strand
GGCGTCACGCACGATCCGCCGCGCAAAACCATTTGCCCGCTCATGAATTTGCCGTTGTACTCGCCCAGTGCGCCATCGAGCGGCTTGAAGCCCGGATAGCCAAGATAAGCGCTGCTCGTCCACACCCAACAATCCCCATAGTACTTCGCGCCGTTTTGGTCTTGGTGCTTCGCACTGTCCTGGTTTTGCACTAGATGGGTGGAAGGAATCGGTGTGAGGTTTCCGGAATCGAGAAGGTTTCCTTCGACCGGCTGGCCCTCGACCGCGGTTTCCCACTCAAACTCCGTGGGCAGCCGACGGCCGGCCCAGCGCGCGTAGGCGTCTGCCTCGTAATAACTTACATGGCTCACTGGCACTGCATTCAAGTCCTCGAGCGGCAGCTCTCCGCGCAGTGTAAACACGGTCCACTCACGTTCTCCGCGGGCCCCGTCGTTTTCCGTCCAGTACAGCGGCGCTCGCCAGCCGTTGGCCTTCACCGCATCCCACCCCGCCGAGAGCCACAACTCCGGCTTGCGGTATCCGCCATCGGCCATAAATTCGGCGTACTCACCACAGGTAACAAGTCTGTCGGCCAGCGAAAAATGCTCCAGCCATACACGATGCCGCGGCATCTCATTGTCGAAACAGAAGCTGTTGCCCGAATTCCCTGCTTCCTTGAGCCCACCCTCAAATCGAGTAAAGCCCAGCGCCCCCGCCTGGTCCCTGGTCCCTAATCCCTGGTCCCTGTATTTCGGCCGCAGCGGATTGGTAAAGAACGCATTCAAAATATCGGTCAACAGCAATTCCTGGTGCTGCTCCTCGTGGTTGGCGCCCAGCTCGATGCGCCGCAGCGCCTCCGCCTCCGGCTCGCGTTCGAAAAGCCGTTGCATGGCTGCGTCCACATGCTCGCGATAACATCGAATCTCTTCGAGCCCGGGCCGCGAAAACGACGACCGCAGCCGCTTCTCGGGAAACGCCGAAAAACCTTCGTAATAGCTATTGAAGAGCCAGGGAAAGTCCTTGTTGAAGAGCCGGTAACCCGGCAGAAACTCACGCAGCACGAAGGATTCAAAGAACCAGGCGGTGTGGGCCAGGTGCCACTTGACCGGTGAGGCCTCAGCGCACGACTGCACCATCATATCCTCGGCCGAAAGCGGCTCGCACAAGCTGATTGTGCTGCGCCGTACTTGATTGAAACGGTTGAGAATCGCCGATCCGACGCCGGAAAAAGTGGTTGTGCTCACGGTCCCCCTCCCGCATCCGCTGAGTGTAAAGCATTTCGATGCGACTCACTGCGATTTTGACGCCTTTCCCTCCTCGGCGTCGCATTTTGTGCGCTGCACCAATACCTATGTATCGAATCGCCGCGTCCCGGGTTTGCACCCGACGCTGGCACGCCAATAACTGGCCTATTTCGGACTGGATAGGCCGATTTAACCGTTAATCCTACTGGTGTTACTGGCATTTGACTGTGAATGGTGGTTTAATCCCTGCCAGAGATTTGAATGACTCTTCATTCTCAGGCGACATGGCAGGAGAAAATATGTTGAGGGTCGGTCTACAGCGGATTCCAATTGCGGCACTGTTCGCGCTCTTTCTGGCGATTCCGCGGAGTCTGCCGGCGCAGGCAAGCGACCAGTCCCAGCCGCCCGCTGCTACCCCTACGCCCGAAACCGTGTCCCCAGCCGCCCATACACCTCCTACGGCCGAGCAGCTTGGCGACTCGCTCACCGCACGCCAGCGCTACCAGGCTGCCATTG
>CAZVYV010000714.1:0-1743 GCA_964630985.1 uncultured Occallatibacter sp. | reverse complement strand
CCGTGATTCTGGCCGGGGGCAGCGGTACGCGGTTCTGGCCGCGCTCAAGGCGCGCGCACGCCAAGCAGGTCCTGGCCCTGGATGGGGAGCGTTCCATGATCCAGCAGACTGTGGAACGACTAAAGCCGCTTGCTGGACTGGACAAGACCTGGATCATTACCAACGAATATCTGTCTCACGAGATCGCCGACCAGCTGCCCGGACTGCCCGCAGCGCAGATTGTGCAGGAGCCCGTGGCGCGCAACACTGCGCCTGCGTGCGGCCTCGCCGCATTCCTCATTGAGCGAGATAATCCCGATGCGGTACTTGGAGTGTTTCCCTCGGACCACGTAATCGCAGACGAACCACGCTTTTTGAAGGCGCTTCAGAAGGGCATTGCCGCAGCCGCGGCGGGCGAGAACATCGTGGTGTTGGGCATCGAGCCGTTCCGCGCCGAAACCGGCTACGGCTACATTGAAACCGGCGACCTGACCAAGGACGACCAGGCGCTGCATGTGCGGCGATTCATTGAAAAGCCGAACCAGAATCGCGCCGAAGAGTTTGTGGCCGCGGGCAACTACTACTGGAACTCGGGAATGTTTTTGTGGTCGGCGCGGACACTTGCCAACGCCGTGCGCGAGCATCTGCCGGAGACGGCTCCACTGCTTGAGGCTATTGCCGCCGCATGGGGCACTCCGCAATTCGACGAGGTCTTCCGTACCGCGTATCCGAAGTGCGAAAACATCTCGGTGGACTATGCCGTGCTGGAGCCGCGTTCGGCGAAGGGGGAGCATCTTTCCCGACTGTTCTGCATTCCGGCGGAGTTTAACTGGAACGATCTCGGCTCGTGGGCTTCGCTCTACGAGTACCAGGTGGAGACGCGGCTGCGCGGCGACGCCGAAGGCAACGTTGCCGACACCACGGGACACATCTCAATCGAAGCCAGCGACAATTACATCTTCAGCCCCAGAAAATTTGTCGCACTCGTCGGAGTAGAGAATCTGGTGATTGTGGATACCGAAGACGCACTGCTGATCGCGCACCGCGACCACTCGCAGGACGTGGGCAAGATCGTAAAAGAGTTGAGCATCACCGGGCACGATGAGTTGATTTAGCTTCGATCCGCTTGCCGCGACTCACCGCGACTCACCGCGGCTACCCTACTCGACCGCTGTACAATTCTTGGGTAACTCAGCGCGGACAAATCGCCTGAGTGGGGTGAATAATGCCCGAAACGATTGATTGGCCGATGCGCGGAAAACACCGCAGCCCGCGCCTGGCGATTTATCTCCTGCTCGCCATCGTCATCCTGATCTTCGTCGGCAGCCGAACCGCCGTCTCCTACTGGGTTGACCTGCTCTGGTTCGGCTCGCTCGGCTATGCCAGCGTTTTCTGGAAGAGCTTTGGCCTCGAATGGGGAACCTTCGCGGTATTCGCTGCGCTGACCTTCGCGATTTTGTTGGCCGCGTTTCTCGCGCTGCGCCACAGCCACGCGGCCGACTTGCCCGATACGCATACCATTTTTTTCGGGGGCCGGCCGATCGAGCTGCCGATCAAGAAATTCCTGCGAACCATCGCCATCGTTGGCGCGCTTGTGATATCGCTCGTGACCGGTTTCGCTATGGAGGCGCAGTGGCCAACACTGGCGCTTTACTGGTACGCGCCCCGCAATGCTTCCGTCGGCGATCCCATCTTTGGCCTGTCACTTGGTTTTTATCTCTTCACGCTGCCGGCGTGGGAGATGATCGCGGGATGGCTGCTGAC
>CAZVYV010000713.1:0-1752 GCA_964630985.1 uncultured Occallatibacter sp. | reverse complement strand
CCATGCCGCCCTGGGCCAAATCCACCCGGCATCTCAAATCCTCCGCGAACCCAAGCATACCCGCGCTCGGTCCGCTCTTCGGGCCCGCAAGACTCCTCGCGCCCCTCAAATCTCCGGCCACTGCATCCGCCGCGGCCTGCATGTTCAAAAACTTCTCTTCCAAACATCGTGTTAGTCCTCCTGACTAAAATATGTCTCAAACTATATCGTAAGATATATCTTAATGCAAGCCCCAAGATTGATAATTCAGCAAACCATTGATTTTTCAGCTATTTATTGACGAACTTAGCCCGCGCCTCAACCTCGGCCCTCGCACGGATCGTCCAGCTGCCGGGCCGCGAGAACCTTGGGCTACGCGAAGCGCGCGGTCGAGGGGAACCCGGGTCCCCACGGACAGGTCCTCGTCCGTGGGGTGGTGGAAGGGGCTCGCAAAAAACGGCCGAGCGGCCCGGAGCTGGCCCAACGTGAATCGCGGAACCTGATCCGTGATCACTGTCTTTCCAGCCCCTTCCGATCCCACTTGGCACAATTTGCTGCCGCCTCATACGTGCTCTGCAAAAACTCCAGCAGCGCATCATCTGGGTCCGCCGACCGCCGCATCGCCTCATACGGAAAAATGAACTCGCCGAATGTGCTGTCGAACTTGGCCTCTGCCGGCACAATCGCATACTCCCGGTAGCCGGGCGGTTCCGGATACGCGTAGCTATAAAAAAACGGCTCGATGTAACCGGCGCCCGGCGCACCAGCCGCTCCCGGCCAGAATCCGCAGCTGCTCACCTCGTGCGAATACGCATCACGCACTACGCGATCGGGCAGTCCCGGCATGCTCGGATGCTCCGGCGCAATGCGACCTGAGAATCTGGTGCACGCCAAATCCATCGCGCCCCAGAACAAATGGATCGGGCTCACCTTGCCAATGAACCGAGCGCGAAAAATCTCAATCACCCGCGTCGATTGCAACAAAATTCTCCAGAACCGCTGCGCATATTCGGGGTCGTATGCCTTGTGCACGTCGTCCTTCTTGAAAGGAATCGGCTCCGCCACTTCGCACGGCACCGGCCACACGTGACACAGCGCGTCCACGCTATCGAGCGCCGCCATCAGCTTGCTATAAAACTCGGCCACCGTCATCGGCTCCAGTTTGATCGCCACACGCCCGCCGTCACTCGTCTCAATCACCAGTTCGTGCGCCACAAAATCGAAATCGATCTGCGCCATACGCGATCCGTGTGCCATCGGCGTCGTCGTCAACCCCCGGATCGTCGGATAGAGCGTCACATTCCAGCAATGATTAAGCGGCGGCGTCAGCGCCATCCTCACCTTGCCCACCATCTGCAGCCACAACTGCAATGTTGCGCAGGTGTCGCTCCACTCGCTCTGCGGCAGCGCCGGCCAAACCCCGTCGTCGTTGCTCTTCAGCGCAGCCTCCTTTGTCGCATCCAGATCCGCCATCGCAATGACCTCCACGCAGCCCATCATAAGACCCAACCCCGTTTCCGTCCCTCCCTTCGCCGTCAATCTCCAACAAATTCCTCTTGCGTACCCGCCATTCCGCCGACTATCGTGAGGCATTCCCTTGGAGGTGCAGACCATGGCCGACGACAACGGCAGTCTTTCCGCAGTCGAATCCCTCCTTGGCGATCGCTACACGCGCGAGGCCCGCCTCGCCCCGGCGTTCCTCAGCGTCTTCCCCATCCTTCTTGTGCTCATCATCTCGTTCAAGGGACTTCAGAGTGCTATCCCCGCGCTCCT
>CAZVYV010000712.1:0-1752 GCA_964630985.1 uncultured Occallatibacter sp. | reverse complement strand
GTGCTGATGTCCCGATCGCCCTTGTCAGGCTTCGGCGCCACCTGCCGGTAAACCGAGTCGAGCGCCTCCTGCGTCTCCGCCATCATGGCGTCCACCGCCTTGTGGGTTGCGGCGATGGTGGAAAGCCCCTGCGCCGCGTACTCCTTGGTCAGGGAGCGCACGGTCTTCATGTCTGCGGAGGAGAGGTTTACTTTAGGAGGCTTAGCCACAGGGGAATGATGGCGAGGAGTTCTTCGTCCTCGGCGTTGATGGCGGCGAGGCGCTTGGCCTCCTCCGCCGCGAGTTGTTCGAGGAAGGTGTCGGGCTGGTCCATCTCCGGGAACCAGCCTGTTGACTCGGCGGCGGTCACGGGCGCGGCTGCTGCGAAGGATAGTTGTCCTCCGAAGTACGAGCCGCCGAATGAGCCTCCGCCGAACATGGTTTTATTTCTTGGGGGTTGGGGGCGCGGACTCGATGACCACGAGGGCCGCGGTGACGCTCCCGGGGATAGGGTTGGAGTCGAGGTTGAGATCGGCCTCCGTGATGACGTCGAGGTCTACGATGATGGGATCTTTGGTCGCATCAGCCCACTTCTTGTTGGTGACGGCAACCTGATCGACCGTCGCCTTGTTCATGTCAACGATACCGGCCGCAACCATGATGTCCCGGTTGACCGTAGTCAGCTCGTCGATCTTGGGCTGGAGTGCGGCGATGTCCTTCCTGATGGCCTTCCGGGTGTTTCCCGAAAAGTCGTACATCACGGGGGTGGATCGGTTGTTGGCGTCGAGCTTCGTGTAGCCGTCGAGACCCTTCAACCCGCCGAGCAGATTGGCCGCTTGGGTGAACGTGAGCGAGAACTGAACGGCGTGCGCCAAGCACCCCGTGAGAGCGAACAGGATCAGCATGTGTGTTTTCTTCATGGCAAAGTCAGTAGTAGGCAACGACGCGAGAGGTTCCCCCTGAGTCCAGAATCGTCATCCATCCGGTCGGGCTGGTCAGGACGACCGTACCGCCGCCGTAAACGCTGGTGGGCAGCGTCACAGTTGAAGTTCCGGGCGCCGAGGCCCCGGTTGTGGAAAACTTCGCGCTCCCGGCGGCGTACAATGTTCCGCTCACCGTAAGAGCCCCGGCGCCGGTGCCGCCGTCTGCGGTGCCGATGGTGAGGGTGGTGCCGCTGGTTTGAAGGGCGACAAAACTGGAAGTAGTTCCGCCGAGTTGGAGCCGGGTAAAACCAGTTGCGGCATTATTGGTAAGTTCAAAAATTCCATCGGCCGGAGATGCAATTTTGCTGCGGCTGCTCCAGGTAATAGCATTGTTTGTGCCCAGGTATATTCCGTTGATGCTGGTGAGATTAGAAGCGGAAATGCTAATACTGAAGGAAAAGCCGGTGTTTTGGTTGGCCGTAAAGGCATTCGACCAGCCCCCGCCGCCATCCTGAAATTCCACCACCCATTGTCCGCGCCCCACCGTTGCCTGGAGCGGCAAGCAATATTGCCGCACCCCAACCTGCTGGCTGGCGCCCCCGGTGGTGCCCCAACCCTGGCCATACATAATGAGCGCCGGGGAATATTGCTGGGCACCATTTGCCGCTGCGGTGGTGTTTGTAATTTGCAGCGCGGGCTGGGTGGCAGTCGCCAAAGCATTGGCCGTGACCAAAAGCCCAACCGGGTTTGTGATGGTGACCCCAGCTCCCGCCGCCGGGAGTCCTCCAATGGAGACAGTGGCCGCCGTGGTGAATGTCGCGCTGGTTGTGGTCTTATTGTAAGTGGGCGC
>CAZVYV010000711.1:0-1754 GCA_964630985.1 uncultured Occallatibacter sp. | reverse complement strand
TCAAGGACGCGGCGCGCAATCTCCACTTCAGCTGGGGAATTCTCGAATACATTGCAGTGCCGGCTGCGCTGTTCTGCTTCTGGCTGGCCTACTACTGCACCGTCCTCAGAAAGCGGCCGCTGGTGCAGGTGAACGATCCGCATCTGGCGGAGATTCTGGAGCCCGAACATGGCATCGCATAACGAACCGGGGCACAACGAACACGGCGGCCACGGGCCAGAGAAGGTCGACGCCTCGCTGGGTTATGAGGCGAGCGACGTTGGCGTCACGGGCATTGTGGTCTTTCTCACGGCGCTGTTCATCTTTGTCGCGGTCGCCGGAGTGCTCTGCTACGGCATCGGCAAGGTGATCAACGCCCGCATGAACAAGGAAGACGGCCCCAACAGCAAGTGGACGAAGACCGTCGACGTGCGCCAGCTCGGCAACATGCCGTCGAGCCCCGAGCTGCAGAACAAGATGGCGGAGATTACCCAGGCCTTCCCGACACCACGGATTCAGACCGACGATGGCAATCAGGACGTGGCCGACCTGCACGCGCGCGAGGATCTGCTGCTCTCGAACTACACCTGGGCCGACGAGTCGAAGGGCACGGTGCGGATTCCCATCGACCGCGCGATGGAGCTGATTGCGCAACGGGGATTGCCCGTGGCTCCTGCCGTTACGACACAGGCGCCGATGGCCGGCGACAGCACGCCGACGGTCGACATGCCGCTGACCAATGGCTTTGCACGCACGGCGTTTGAGCAGGAAGAAGCGGCGCAGGAAGAGACGACAAAGACCGAGCAAGCGGCGCAGAAATAGGGACTGGGGACTAAGGGACTAAGAAGACGAGGAGTGAAGGAGCTGTGGTGGAGAACTTGAAGCTGGCGAATGACAACCGCAGATCCTTCGACTCCGTTTGCCGCACAAAACGCGGCAAACTCCGCTCAGGATGACAAGGCATTGCTGACGCGGACTGAGAACTGAGGGCTGAGAACTGAGAACTACCGGAAGGGCCGGAGAAAGGGGAATCATGAGCTACGCAGTCGGATGCGCAAGATACGCGAAGCGTGCCACACTGATTGGCGCCGCAATGATTCTCTGCCTGTCGGCCGCGCCGCTCGTTTCCGCGCAGGTTTCAAGTTACGGCGACAAGCAAACGGGCCAGCCGAATGACCAGCCACCGTCGATCCTCAACGGCGTCGGCATCGCGCAGCATCTCAACACGCAGTTGCCGCTCAACCTCACGTTTACCGACGATGCGGGCAAGCAGGTGGCGCTCGCGAGCTACTTCGGCAAGAAGCCGGCCATCCTGGCGCTGGTTTACTACCAGTGCCCCATGCTTTGCTCCGAGGAGATGAACGGCCTGACCAGCGCCTTGCAAATGGTGCGCTACCTTCCCGGCAAAGACTTCAACATCATCGTGGTCAGCATCGATCCCAGCGAGGGCACGGATCTGGCCGCGGCCAAGAAGCGCACTTATCTCAAGCGCTACGGCAGGCCTGAAACCGCCAGCGGCTGGCATTTTCTCACCGGTACGCAGCCCAATATCGACGCGCTCACCAAGGCCGTTGGTTTCGGCTACGTCAAAATCCCCGGGCCCGACGGCAAGCTCACGCAGTTCGCGCATGCCAGCTCGATCCAGATCGTCACCCCGGAGGGCAAGCTGGCCCAGTACTACATGGGAGTCGAATACTCGCCCAAGGATCTTCTGCTGGGCCTCGACGAAGCTTCGGCAAATCGCATCGGATCACCGGTGGACAACATTCTTACTT
>CAZVYV010000710.1:0-1754 GCA_964630985.1 uncultured Occallatibacter sp. | reverse complement strand
CTGCTCCACCGCTTCACCCGTGCCTGCTCCCATGGCGGCCCCGTAGCGCTGCAGGAAGGTGCGCGCCGCGGCCTTCTGCTCGGGATCGCCGGTCAGGCCGCGCTCCAGCCAGCGCAGGGTGGCGGGCGACGTCGCGAGCTTGCGAATCAGGGCGTAGTATTCGCCCAGGATGAAGCGGCCGGCCGCGCCGCTGCCCGGGATGATGTTGATCGGGGCCGCGATGATCTTGCCGATGGTGCCGCCGCGCCCGGCGATGTGTGCCCAGGGGTTCTCGACCTTCGCCATGGCGCTCATGCCCTGCGCCGTGCCCTTCATGCCGTAGCGGTTCGCCATCAGGAAGTCCATTTCGCGCGCCAGCAGGTGCGCCTGCTCGAGCGTGACCCCCGGGAACATGATGCGCTGCACCTCGGCCGAGGTCTTGGCGAGCCGCTCGCCGGGCTGCAGGGTGCCCTGGAGCAGCCGCTGCGCCCAGGTCTGCCGCAGCATGTTGAACTCGGGCGAGCCCTCGCCGAACTTGGCCGCCGACGCCAGGATCAGGTCCTCGCTCTTGAGGATACGGTCGACCGCCTCGGCGGCGCCCGTGGTCGGCTCGTAGAGGAAACCCAGCGGCTCGGCGCGGCGCGCCCCGCGCGCGGCGGCCGCCTCGCGCTTCCCCTCCACCTCGATCTGACGCATTTCGCGGTTCAGCGTCGCCAGCGGGTCCTGCTTGGCGGCCGCCTTGGCTTCCTGCGCGGCGCGCTGCGCACGATCGATCGCCTGCGTGAGGGTGTCGCCGGGGCGCACCGCCACCGGCAGCCGCCCCTCCAGCATGGCGACGTCCTGCGCCTGGCGCAGCAGTCGCGCCGTGACGTCGGGGCCGTGCACCGACTGCAGGATACCCGAGCGGTAGCGCTCCAGCACCTCGCGGGTGAACGCGCGGCCGTCCACCTGCCCCGGCACCAGGGAGCGGCTGGCGTCCATGATCTCCTGCACGTCGGCGGCGCGCACGCCGGCCCACAGGTTCGGCCCCACCATCTCGCGGATGCGGTTGGTGAGATCGGTGTGCCCCTCCTTCACCACCGCCCGATACAGCACCTTGGGGTCGGCGGGCTCACCCGCCTCCAGGCCCTTCATGATCGTCTTGATCTGCTGGGCCTCGAAGATCGGCATGTTCTCGCGGTAGAAGGCGTCGGCCCGGTCGAGCTGTTCAGCCGCGGCGCGCAGCTCGGGGACCGCCTGCGGGTCGTGCAGCACCTCGTCGACGCGGCGCGCGAAGAACTTGAACGTGCCGTTCTTGATGTCCGAGTTGAGCCGGTAGAAGTCCGTGCTCTGCCGGATCTGGGAGCGCAGGTTGTGCAGCTGCCCGAAGGTCGGCGCCGACGGCGGGCGCGTCACCTCGCCGGTCTCGGGGTTGCGCTCACCCGCCATCTGCCGCAGCTGGCGCACGATCGCCGGCTGGTTGCGCTGGAACTCCTCGGGAAGCTCGTCGGCGAATCGCTGCGCGATCTCGGGCAAGCCCTCGACGTTGGGCAGATGCCCGGCCGCGAGCTCGTCGGCCTGCCCGTACATCGTGCTGGCACGCTCCTGGATGCCGCGCCGCACCGCGCGCAGCTGCTCGCCGATCGACTGCCAGAGCTCTCCGGTGCCGTGACCGGCGCGCGCGACCTGCATGGCGGTGTCGACGCCGCGCTGGATCTCCTGATAGCCGGCATCCACCAGCGCCTGGGCCTGCGTGCGCGCGTTCTCGGCGGCCTTCTGGAGCGCCTCGCGCTGCG
>CAZVYV010000709.1:0-1756 GCA_964630985.1 uncultured Occallatibacter sp. | reverse complement strand
CAGCGCGCTGCAATTTGACGATTGAGCCCCCAGGAAGCCTTACTGTCGTTGAATTCGGCCCATGCGCCCCCCACAATGATCTTGTCGGGATATTTATCGCGCATCGTCTGGTAAAAGCTGGTGAGGGAATCTTCCCCCCAATTCCCCCCATCCGCTGCCCAACCTTTGGGACCGATGTAGAACCAGGGATAGAAGCCGTCGAACGCGTTGGCGTCCGCGCCGGGAGGCGCCTCATAAATTAGCAGTGGCGCAGGATTCCAGGAACTGACAGAAGCGCGAACCTTGCTCCAGTCGGTGTGCAACCCCTTCGGAAATATGAGAATGACAGGCCGGCCATCGTATGTCAGATACGCCTCGTGGCCTGGTGAGTTGGATGATAGATAAGCGTCATGGAACATTTTGAAATCCGCGATGGCTTCATCGGTTGCTCCCACCGCCTCATTGGACTCGTCGTACATCATGGCGATGTGAAACTTATTCTTGGCGGCTAATTTCTGCATCAGCGCATAGCTCTGATCGATAAACGGCTCGCGGTCGCCATACCAATCCACGACGAATCCCGAGATTCCCATGGCCTGGGCATGGCGAATCTGATTTTTGATCACTGCTTGATCGTGGGAGTTGTAGTTCACAGAGATATGGGCGGGATGGCCGAACCACGCCTCGTACACCGCAAGAACCTCTGGAGAGGTGCCGACGGCCCGGTATTTCAGCGGTGCACTTTGGCCGGAGCCGGGATTGGGACACCCGTGCAGTAAAAGAAGCAGGAATGTGGCGCCTATGCGATGCAGCATGGTCTCAGTTGTTTAGAAGCACAGGACGAGTGCTGGGGTTGTCGTGGGCGCGGCACAAAATTCCCCGCTTGCAGCGTTGAGCAGCCAGAATATGCTTTTCGGCATCGGAATAGGTATTACGGTGTGCCTGCTCGCTTCAATACTCTTCCGGCGCGGCGAACGGGAGCGCCAGCAGCGCGGTAAATGGTCAATCCAAATGGCAAGAACATTACAGTCCCGAATTGTATCGGGCACCATCGTATTGCTGAGTGGGTCGATCCTTGCGACCATCCTCAGCCTTGCCTACAACATTGTCATTGGTTGGTTTCTGGGCCCTAAGAGCTTCGGCCATGCCACGGTCGTCTATTCGCTCCTGGTGCTTCTGTCCGCCGTCTCGTTCGCATTTCAGATCGTTGCTGCGAAGGTAGTCGCGCAGCAGCCATCAGCAGAGACGAAGGCGGAGGTCTATCGGTGCTTCCATCGCAGTGCAATCGGATGCGGGATCTCCGTTGCGCTGGTGTTGTTTCTTTTTCGGCAAGGAATCGCGGACTATCTCAATCTGCCCGATTCCAGCCTGATCGCAATGCTTGCAATAGCTGCTGGCTTCTACATCCCATTGGGAGCCCGCCGCGGTTACGATCTGGGTAGTTACAAATTTCATCGCCTGGCTATGAGTCTTGTGATCGAAGGGGCAGTCCGGCTCGGAGGATCATACGTTCTTGTTGCGAGAGGCTACGGTGTGCAGGGAGTTGTCGCGGCAAATGCTGTGGCGATGGCTGTCTCCTATTTTGCCATGACACAACGGTTGCCGGCGCGGGCGCCAAATCCGCTTCGCTTTTGGGAGGGCACTCGTGAAATAGGCCAGGCGCTGCTCTTCTATTCCGGCCAGATGATCATCAACAATTGCGACCTCGTGGTGGTGAAACATATCTTCCCGGCGCGGGAGGCTGGCCTTTACGCGGCTGTCGGACTTGTCGGCCGCG
>CAZVYV010000708.1:0-1757 GCA_964630985.1 uncultured Occallatibacter sp. | reverse complement strand
GGGGCGTGGCGGTTCCGCCGCCACCTGGCCCCGTTCGGGTGGCTGGCGTTCCTGCTGCTCGCCGGGGGGATCCTCCCCGCCACCCCGCACCCGCTGCTGTTCGGGATCATCGCTGGGATTGCCGTGCCGGTGCTGCTGGTGCTGTTCACCCGGCACCTGCCCAGGTTCGCCAAGCGTGCCACCGGTGTGGCCGCCATGCTCACCTCCCTGTGGCTGCCGTTCCTCGCCGCGATGGGCCTGCGCGCCTGCCTGCCCGCCCTGCTCATCACGTGGGCCATTTGCACGGGCCTTTGGGTGCGTCACTACCGGTGGCGGCCCGCCGCGCCCGAGAAGGCCGCAGAGCCCGGCACTGATGATCCCGCCGTGTGGGCGCGTCTCGCCGCCCGCCGCAAATGGGTGGGCAAACTGGCCGACCCTGAGCCCACCCCTGACGGCGGCCGGAAATGGCAGATCCAGCTTGACGGCATCGAAACCCACATCGGGCAGGTCATGTCCGAACCGCGCGCCCTGGCCGCCGCGTGGCATAAGGCCCGCACTGAGGTGTACGTCGAACCTCACCCGACAGGCGTGGAATCCAGGGGTGTCCTGACGATCCTGAAGGCCGGCACCCTGGAAACCATCCGCGACTGGGACGGGCACGGCATCAGTGAGGACGGCACAGCGGTCATCGGCCGGTTCGCTGACGCGCAGCCCGCCCACATCCGGTTCTTCGTCCGCCGTGACGGCACCCGGCACGGCCTCATCGCCGGCGCCACAGGTGCAGGCAAGTCGGCGCTGCTCGATCTGATTTGCTACCTCGCCGTCACCAGCAAGGTTCCCATCGTCCCGATCATCCTGGACCCGCAGAACGGCCAGTCCCTCCCCCAATGGCAGGACAAGGTGCTGTACGCCGCCGGGGTCGACGAGTGCCTCGCCATGCTCCGCGGCATCCACGCCGGCCTGCTCAGCCGCTCCCGCTACCTCGCACGCATGACCTGGACTGATCGCAGCGGCCACACCAACCGGGGGCTGCCGTTCTACGACCACGACCTCACCGGCCTGCCGATCATCCTCATCATCATCGACGAGGCCCCCGTCATGCTGACCGCCAACGGGAACTTCAAACTCGCCGCCGAAGCGATCCGCCTCATCGGGGAAATCGCCAAACTGGGCCGCAAAACAGGCGTGTCCCTGTGGCCCGTCGCACAGGTCCCCTCCCTCGCTGAGCTCGGCGACCAGGTGGTGCGGTCAATGCTGGTCGGCGGGAACGTGGTGTGCCTCCGCACCGGCGACAGGGTCTCCGCGGGCATGCTCGGCCTGGAAGCGGACCCCGCGAGCCTGCCGAAGTACTTCCCGAACAGGGAACCGACCGGCGGCCTCGGTTACGTGGCCGGCCCGGACAACCGTCAGGCCCCGATGCGCGTGGATCTGGTGCCCGAGTCGATGCGCCGCGACGAGGCGGTCATCCCGGAACTGGATGAGCGGTTCGCCGCCGCATTGTCCGCGGCGATGGGCACGCAGGGCGTGCTCCCAATAGGCGCACCGGAGGCCGCACCTGAACCTCAGCCGGCCGCTGAGGCGGAACCGGACGGCCGCCGCTGTGTTGACGCCGTGTGGAAAATCCTCGACGACAGCGGCTCAGACATGGACCGCGGGGTCATCATCGCTGACGCCGGGGTGCTGGCCACCACCGAATGGGGGCGGGCCAAGCCGTTCACGGTGGGGGCTGTCCGGGATGCTCTGCGTGACCTGGTTGACGGCAAGCACCCGGGCCGGAA
>CAZVYV010000707.1:0-1761 GCA_964630985.1 uncultured Occallatibacter sp. | reverse complement strand
CGTGTTGCCAGGAACTGGTAATGGACCTTTGGTGGTCACGGCTAATGCTGGGGTGAGCACAGCACCTAACGGAGACATTCTCACGGTAGATGGCTTAGGGAACGCTCAGGATAGCGGAGTTCTAATTTCCAGCCTTGCTCCTAAAGCCAACGCAGCATTGACGGGCACGACAACCATTGCTCTTGCTAATGTCACCGAACTGAATACTGTACTATATGCGGACCAATTTCCTGGGGCTGATGTAAGTATCCAGATAAACGCAGCTATTGCAGCGGTTATTTCTGCGGGTGGTGGAACCGTAGATGCTCGGGGACTCGGTGGTGTGGGACACATTTCCAAGCAAATCAATGTCGGCAACTCCAGTCATGTACCTGTCAGCCTTCTGCTTCCCACAAGCGCTAATTGGGGTGTCACAATCAGCGATGGAGTATCCTCGGCATTCTTGGTTTATGATGCTTGTGAAGTACGTGCAGATTTGGACGCTTCAGGTGGAACAGGTTGCTTGATAAGCTGCCAGACTTCTGGCACTAACTTGTTTGCTTTACTGAGTACATACGCCCCATCAGCGGCCTATGGCACTTGGCACATCAGTGGTCTTGGTTTCTTCAATACCAACGGTGGTACTCTTGGATGTGCGGTTTGTCTCGCAGGATTCAAAGATGAAAGTCTGTTCGAGAACTCCTTCGTCTGCAACCCCTATGGCATCGGGTTACTTATCGGTGGCAGCGGTGCAAACGTGGGTGGTGGTCCCCTCATCGTCAGCAATGTGTGGTGCAACGGCACCAATGGGGGAACAGTCAACACCGTCGCCCAACCTCTGGTCATCGAAGGTAACAGCAACTCTGGCGGCACGGTTAACGCTGTGCGATGGTTCGGCGGCAGTGTGGTAGAGCCGGGTTCCGCCATTCCGAACATCTACATCAATGGTGGAGGCGGATATTATGTCGGCAGTGTGGACTTCTACGGGCTGTACATGGAATCCACAGTGTGCCCTGCAGACACAGGCACACCACTGATTCTCATTGACCATGCAGGTCCGACGACCATCATTGGCGGTCAATCTGGGTTTTCCTTTAGCAACTCGGCCTATATGGTGAAGATGCAGAACTCTGCGAATGGCCTGACCATCGTGGGCTTCGAGAACGGTCACCTTCAGATAGTCAACAACACGGTGACGGGAGTCAACACGATTTATTCTGCCAATGGCAACGTTGGTTATTACAACGACTCCATCCAGAACCACTTTGGTGGATTGTCGCTCATTGGTTCTATCGCCACGTACAACAACTATACGACGTACGGAAGTGGGATACCCGCAGAACTGAATCAGGTGCTGACGAGTGGATTGACAGCGAACTACAATTCAGGTTCGGCTTATACCCTCGTAACTCCTGCAGGTATCAATGCTGGCAAATGCCAATGGCGCATAAGTTATAGCCAAGCGATTATCCTGCCTGCGACTAATTCTTCAACATCCCCATCACTGACACTCGGTTGGACAGACGCCGCTGGTGTTGGTCGAACGAAGGTACTAGTTGCCACGAGTGCCACGAACACAACTGCCGTAGAGAGTGATGGCGTCGTCACCGTTTACACCCAAGGCACAACTGCTATTACCATCACAAGCGCATCCTATGCATCCAGCGGGGCGCAAGCGATGCAATACGTTCTGGCTGTTACCATCGAGCAGTTATAGGAGTCACATGGGCTTATGCATCGGAACTTCTGTAAAGGAGCAGACAATGAACTTCGATAAAACAT
>CAZVYV010000706.1:0-1761 GCA_964630985.1 uncultured Occallatibacter sp. | reverse complement strand
GCGGCGTGATTGCGGCGCAGTCCATCGGCGAACCGGGAACGCAGCTCACGATGCGTACCTTCCACGTAGGCGGCACTGCCAGCCGCGTGCAGGACAAATCGCGCCTGGACGCCAAGAACAACGGCTTCGTGCGCTTCATCAACCTGAACACGGTGGAAAGCAAGGAAGGCGAACTGGTGGCCATGAACCGCTCCGGCTCACTGGCCATTGTGGACGACCGCGGCCGTGAAAAGGAGCGCTACCAGGTGGTGTATGGCGCGCGTCTCCGCGTGCGCGAGGGCGCAGCGGTGAAGCTGGGCCAGGTGCTGGCTGAATGGGATCCTTACACCTACGCCATTCTCACGGAGATCGGCGGCCCGGTGCAGTTCAAGGATCTGCAGGAAGGCATCACGCTGAACGAAGAAGTGGACGAAGTGACGGGCCTTTCGCGCCTGGTGGTTGCCGACTCGCCCGATGAGAAGCGGCAGCCTGCCATTGCGATCAAGGGCTCCAAGAGCAGCAAGCGCTATTTGCTGCCTCGCGGCGCTCACCTGATGGTGCAGGATGGGGATGAAGTTGGACCGGGCGATGTGCTGGCCAAGATTCCCAAGGAGAGCACGCGCACCAAGGACATCACGGGCGGTCTGCCGCGCGTGGTGGAACTCTTTGAGGCGCGCAAGCCGCGCGAGACCGCGATCATCAGCGAAATCGATGGCGTGGTCAGATTCGGCGAGGTCTCAAAGGGCCAGCGCAAGATTTACGTGACGGCCGACAACGGCGACGAGAAGGAATACTCGGTGCCGCGCGGCATTCACGTGAACGTGCAGGAAGGCGAACGGCTTCGCGCCGGCGATCCGCTAATGGATGGCCCGCTGAATCCGCACGATATTCTTGCGGTGCTGGGCGAGAAGGAACTGCAGGCTTACCTGGTGAACGAAATCCAGGAAGTCTACCGGCTACAGGGCGTGGCGATCAGCGACAAACACATCGAAGTGATTGTGCGGCAGATGCTTCGCTGGGTGCGGATCGATGAGGTGGGCGACACGAGCTTCCTGCTCGAACAGCAGGTGGACCGGTTCCGCTTCAGCGAAGAGAACGAGCGCGTGCTGCAGAACGGCGGCCGTCCGGCGATTGGACGCCCACTGCTTCTGGGCATCACCAAGGCGTCGCTCTCGACCGACAGCTTTATCTCTGCGGCCAGCTTCCAGGAGACGACGCGCGTACTCACCGAGGCCAGCATCAACGGCGCGATCGACAATCTGCGCGGGTTGAAGGAGAACGTGATCGTGGGACGACTGATTCCCGCGGGCACGGGCCTGGAATACTATCGCAATGTCCAGCTTTCTCCAGAGCTCGAAGAGGCAGCGGCTCGCGTGCAGCAGGAAGTGCATGCCGAGATCGAAGCCGCCGAGCGCGAGCTGGAACTCATGCGGCAGGAAGGCGAAGCCGAGGAGATGGCGGCGGAGTAAGGCACCTGCGGTGCGGCAGCCCTTTGGAGCAGATCCTCAACTCCATAACAGGCCCGGCGCAAGCCGGGCCTTTCTTATGCACATTTTCTTGAGTCGGGATTCGAGGCCATGGCATCGGATGCGGCGGTTCTGCCGTGGCTCCTTGATTGCTTGACGGCGTACATGGCGGCGTCGGCAGTTTTGAGGAGGCTGTCAGCCGAATCGGCGTCGTCAGGGTAAAGAGCGACGCCGATACTGGCCGATCCCCGCACCACGTGCCCGCCCACTGCGAAGGGATTGTCGAAGCTGTGCTCGAGGCGGTGCGCGATCTCGT
>CAZVYV010000705.1:0-1761 GCA_964630985.1 uncultured Occallatibacter sp. | reverse complement strand
CGAGTCAGGTGGTGTGCGTCGGGTCTTCCGTATACGTATACATACGCACAGAATGGGACTCCTACTCTAGTAGGAGGCTGGGACCCTACAGTTAACACTAGCGCAGGCTACAACGACATGCTTGATGTACCGGATAGTATAACTGGATTTATGACTATCGGAGTAACAGGATTCATATTCAGAGTGAATGGCATCACGGAGATGACTGCTATTAATAGTGGAGTCCTTCCCTTCGACTTCAACCATCTTTGGGCCTCAGAACGTGGTATAGGTAACGTGTATCCTTGGAGTATAGCTAATTATGGACCAGTCGGGTTCTTCATTGCAACGGATGATATTTACGAAGTATCCCTTGGAGGCTTCCAGAAAGTCGGAGGCAAAGCCAGAAACGCAATTTATACGGATATCGGCAACGCCGTTGCAGCACCTATTGCCTCCATCTTCCCTTCATGGAACGCAACGTATCCGTACTTGACGTACCAGTTGTCCATACCAGTAAGTGCTAATGAATGTAAGGTATGGAATTACTTCGTAGAAGACCAGTGCTGGATGCCGTGGCCGCTTACTAACTTTCAGCAAGTAGGACGCGCAAGATTGGTGCCAACGAAATGACTTATCCTCCTCCTAATCCAGATGGCGGTGGTGGTCACGGTGGGAAGCCGTATACTCCTCCCGGTACTACTCCTTCTCTTGGAGCACAACCGGGACTTATTACAAGTACGGGTGGGTTGTATGGGCAGAATAATGTATTAATGGCGCCATACTATCATACACTTACTGGGAGGTTTTGTTTTCTTTATTACGACCCTAATGACTTTAATTGCGAAGATGATTGTACGTATTACTTTAGAATGGAGGACGTACAAGCGGGTAGGGCGATAGATGTACATAAAGTATATTTCCAATACCGCGATCTTGGAGCAGTTAAGTTTACCACAACAGTAACGGCTACGCAGTATGACAAGGCTACGAAGACGGAAAAGATAAATACACAATCTGTCTCCGTTACGTGGGGTAAAGGGGATGGAAAGATACATAGTTATTTTGTGGACTTGAAAGTAGTAGGTGAACGGCCTCAACTTAGCGTATTCAGAGCAGCTAATGCGGGTCCGTTATCATTTATACGTGGCTTACTTATTGGTCACAGTGATGAAGGACAGCAGCTATGAAGCCGGAATATCCATCTACAGTGTTCACACCGGAAGGAACTACACGGCTATTTAAGAAGTGGTATCAAGTGCTTCGGAGTGGAGTTTCTTATGGAAATCTCGTAGCTGGGGATATAGGGCAAAATATAGACGGTTATCCGACAACGATAACTATAACAGCGGCTGTAAATACAACATTCGCGGTTCCACATAAACTAGGGAGAGTCCCTGTAGGGTATCATGTAGTGAGTAAAAATAAGGCTGTGGATATTTATAATTCAGCTACTCCTTGGACTGATATGAATATCTATCTCGAAGCAACGGTTACGAATGTAAAAGTAACGCTTTTCATTTTCTAGGAGGCAGAAATGGCAACGAATCAGACGAATACTTTTCAAGGAACAATCACGGCAACGGAGAATTCTACCTCTAACACACTAGTGAACAGGAGCTTTGCTCCACAGCTAAATGCGAATAATGGAGTATTTGGAACGTACTACTTGAATCCGGCTGCTCCATATACGTTGCAGTTCCCTAGTGCTCTTGCAGTTGCGTATAATGTATATTTACGTAATCTCGCTGCTAGTGGTGGAGGGAACGTAGCTTTTCAAGT
>CAZVYV010000704.1:0-1762 GCA_964630985.1 uncultured Occallatibacter sp. | reverse complement strand
GCAGGCGTGTGGACGATGCTTAATCAGATTCCCGGACCGAAAGAGCCGGTACCTGTCATCGACTCCGAACACGATAACTTCACGTACATGAAGATGGAGCCGTGCCACACGAGAACGAAGGACGTTCTCGATCTACTGGTGAAGGGCGGGGTGTACACGCCGAAAGAGCTCCAACCTTAAAACGGCCCAGTTGCAGGCGGAGCAGGCCCCGCACTGCGGAACCTGTTTGTTGACTTGACGAGCCAGTTCGCGGCTCTTACGCCATGGCTTCGCGGCCCATGGGCTCGAACACCAACTGGTTCGACTTGCGGTCGACATCAATGCGCACGTGCGAGCCGTGCAGCACCTCGCCGTCGAGGATTTTGATTGCCAGTGGATCCTGCACCATGCGTTGCAGCGCTCGCTTGAGCGGGCGCGCACCATAGGCGGCATCGGAGCCCGAAGCGAGAATCAATTGCCGCGCAGGTTCGGTCAACTCGAACGAGATTGCACGGTCTTCGAGCAGCTTGCGAACCTCGTTGAGGCGCAAATCGAGAATCTTGCTCAACTGCGCATTGCCCAGCGGGCGGAAAATCACGATATCGTCAACGCGGTTCAGGAACTCCGGCCTGAAGTGTTCGCGCAACACGCGCATGACGCTTTCGCGCGCCATGTCGAAGTCGTGCTCGGTCTTCAGCTTTTCGTTCGCGAGCATGGCCGCGCCCAGGTTCGACGTCATGATCAGTACCGTGTTCTTGAAGTCCACGGTGCGGCCTTTGGCGTCGGTTAGCCGCCCATCGTCCATCACCTGCAGCAGAATATTGAAAACATCCGGGTGCGCCTTTTCGATTTCGTCGAAGAGAATGACCGCGTAGGGCCGGCGATGAATCGCTTCGGTCAACTGTCCGCCCTCGTCGTAGCCCACGTAGCCCGGAGGCGCGCCAATCAAGCGAGCCACGGCGTGCTTCTCCATATACTCACTCATGTCGATTCGCACCAGGGCCTGCTCATCGTCAAACAGGAACTCGGCGAGCGCGCGCGCGGTCTCCGTTTTGCCTACGCCGGTCGGTCCAAGGAAAATGAACGAGCCAATCGGCCGCTTGGGATCGCTAAGTCCCGCGCGTGAACGGCGAATAGCATTGGCGACAATTGTGAGCGCCTCGTCTTGCCCGACCACACGGTCACGCAGCCGGTCTTCCATTTGGACCAGCTTCTTGACCTCGCCTTCGAGCATGCGCGAAACAGGAATGCCCGTCCACTTGCTTACGATTTTGGCGATGTCTTCCTCGTCGACTTCTTCTTTGAGCATCCGCGCGACGCCGGCCTTGCCGCCTTGAGCGGCGTCAAGTTTCTTCAGCTCCGCTTCAAGCTTCGGCAGTTCGCCATACTGAATCTGTGCGGCGCGATCGAGCTGACCTTTGCGGGTCTGCTCTTCGGCCTCAAAGCGCAGCGCCTCGATTTTCTTCTTGGTTTCGGAGATGCGCGTGATCGCCTCGCGCTCTTTGGTCCAGCGAGCGCGCAATGCCGTAATCTTTTCGCGCAATTGCGCCACTTCGCGCTCCACGGCCTTCAGACGCTCCTTGCTGGCAGCGTCGGTTTCGCGCTTCAATGCGGCGCGCTCGATCTCAAGCGACGTGGCCTGGCGCTCAAGCTGGTCAATCTCCGTCGGCACGGAACCGATCTGGATGGCCAGCGAAGCCGCTGCCTCGTCCACAAGGTCAATGGCCTTATCGGGCAAGAAGCGGTCGCTGATATAGCGATGCGAAAGCGTAGCTGCGGCCAC
>CAZVYV010000703.1:0-1768 GCA_964630985.1 uncultured Occallatibacter sp. | reverse complement strand
TCATATCGACGAGCAGGTGAGGGCCGCGCTGCTTGACGTAAACGCCAACAAGCAACTGGTGGATGTGGCGCGGTCGAATGTGGGCCTGGCCACGCGTGCGTTGGGCGATGAGATCGACCGCGTGAACGCCGGCGTGGACGACAACCTGCCGCTGGTGACGGCGCAGGCCACTCTGGCCTCCGCCGAGAACAACCTGGTGGAGAGTTTGTACGCGTACAACGTGTCGAAGATCGGGCTGGCGCGCGCGGCAGGCGTGCTGGAGCAGCAGTACCGGTCGTATCTGGGGCGGTAGCTCCGACACGCTCTCCAAAATTCAAATCAAACGATCGCCTCGCGCCGATGTAATGTAGAAGCGGCAGGTGCACGCTGATGCAACGGAATCTGAAGATCGTTTATTATGTCGAGCCAAACACGGCCGCGCTGGCGCGACGGGCTGCGGATTATTTTGTTGAGCAGGCGCTGCAAGCGGTTGCATCGCGCAGCGTGGCGCGCATTGCGATCAGTGGCGGGTCAACGCCCAAGGCAGCATTCGCCACTCTCGCTGAACAGGGTGAAGAGTGGCGCGAACGGATGCCATGGGACAAGCTCGACCTGTGGTGGGTGGACGAGCGTTGCGTTCCGCCGGATGACGCCGAATCGAACTACCGGATGACGCGTGAGGCACTGCTGGATCACGTGCCGCTTAAACCGGAGCAGATTCACCGCATGGAGGGCGAGCTCGAGCCCGATGATGCGGCGGCCCGGTACGAAGCAGAGCTGAGGAAAAGTTTCGGACTCAGCGGCACGGAGACGCCACGATTCGATTTGGTGCAACTGGGGATCGGTCCGGACGGACACACTGCGTCTCTTTTTCCCCACACCGATGCCCTCCGCGTGACCGACCGGCTTGTGACAGCCAATTACGTCGAGAAACTGGATATGTGGCGAGTGACCCTGACGCGGCCGGTGATCAATCACGCAAGGCAGGTGTTCTTCCTGATTGCGGGCACGGATAAGGCAATGATCTTAAATGAAGTATTGGAGGGCCAGCGAGATCCGGAGCGTCTGCCGAGCCAATTCATCGTGCCTGTGAACGGTATACTGACGTTGCTTCTGGATCAGGCAGCGGCCGCGCTGCTGCCTGCGCCAGACGCGCAAGGTTTTGGGGTAATCGAGAGGACTGAATGATTCTGGCAGGCGATGTAGGCGGCACCAAGGTTCACCTGGCGCTGTTCGATTTTACCGACGGCAATTTGAAGCACACACGCGATAAGCAGTTCCCGGCCAAGGAGTATGCCGGCCTCGAAGAGATCGTGAAGGAATTCATTCTGACGGATAAAGTGACGTCAGCGTGTTTCGGCGTGCCGGGCCCGGTGCGGGAGGGACGGCTGCGGCTGACCAATTTGCCGTGGACGCTCGATAGCCGCGAGCTGGCTAAGAACCTGAAGATCGACTATGTCTTCCTCATTAACGATCTGCAGGCGAATGGATACGGAATCGCGGAGCTGGCGGCGGACCAGATCTACACGTTGAGCGACGGCGATTCGCGCCAAGTGGGCAATCGAGCGCTGATCTCAGCGGGTACAGGATTGGGCGAGGCGTTTCTGGTGTGGGATGGGCGCGACTATGTCCCTTATCCGTCCGAAGGCGGGCACTCAGACTATGCACCGCGCAACGACGATGAGATCGACCTGCTGCGCTTCCTGAAGCAGAAATACAACGGGCGCATCAGCTTTGAGCGGGTCGTGAGCGGGCAAGGGATTACGAACTGCTACGAATTCCTGCGCGA
>CAZVYV010000702.1:0-1780 GCA_964630985.1 uncultured Occallatibacter sp. | reverse complement strand
GCCGCCTCGGCGTCCCGCGTCCGCTTCTGGACGATCAGGTTCCGGCGGATCTTGGAATCCCAGTAGTGCGCCGCCAGCGCAGCCGCCACGACACGATCGTCCTTCTGGCTGCCCTCGCCCGCGATCGATGCGCCGTCTCGCGTGACGTTCTTCATCTCCTCTATCAAATCATGCGACCGAAGACGCAACTGCCCGTTGGTGACGAAGCCCCGCAACTCCTCCATGATCGCCTCTTTGTTGTTCGGAGAGGTCTTCCAGTGCCAGGCCGACGACCCGCCCGTCAGCGAATCGGGGCGGGAATACATGAACTGCTTGACATTACGAAATATGTTTTTGATTCCCTGCTCCTCCATAGGAGGATAGCGGTTCTCGATCTGAAACTTCAGCGACTTCAGCTCCTGAAGCACCGCGCCGCCCGGCCCGTTAACCTCCAAAATGTAATATATTTCAGTCAACGGCTCATTGCCGTACCACGCCATGATACCCGCCACGACGTGCGCAAAATGCTTTGTCGAAGTCATCGCGTAGGCGTACTCGGCGACCTGATCGATACCATCAGCAAAACACCGGAATACCTGGATCGCCGACCGGTCGTTGTGTTCATTCTCACCGAACGCCGGGTCAATGCCGAACACGTAAATCGCTTCTGCAACCGGAACATCCCACACCTTCAACTCGATGTTGCGGGTCGTCTCGGCCTTGTACACCTTCATATCCGAGAACTCACACCCACCCAAAAACATGTAAGGCGTGTACTTCCGCTGCACGTACTTGTCGGTCTGATCCTTCAGAGACTGCCCGGAAAAGAACGTGCTCCCGGTCTGCTGGAAAGCTTCGTCTTCAGTCCACGGGTCTTCCTGCTTTTGCAGAGAGTCACCTTCGAACCCCGCATCGACATCGCCCTCTACGCGCGCAGCCGGATCTACCAGCTTGCGATACCACGCCAGCTGCTCCTGCGTTATATCGTACCCGTACTGCTCCTTGACGGCATCAATCTTGGACTGCTCTTCCTTGGTCGGCGGCTGCACGCCGTAAAGCGGCCAATCCTTTTCGTCTGTTCGCTCGATCCGCTGCTTATCGTGCGCCCACCAGCCAATAAAAACACACACGCAGTGATCCGTGTCGGACCGGGCAATATCCCACATGTCCTTCCATTGATTCGGTCCGCGCGCCGTGGACTCGTAAATGTAAAGCCGGTCAGGATTGAACTGCGACAGCGAACGCCGAAACGACACCAAGCCTTCCTTGTTGTCGTAAGAGCAAAGCTCGCTCATATGCGTCATCGACAAACCGGCCGACCGGCCTAGAGTGCCCGACGTCTTGGTCTTCTTGACGCCTGCCGATTTGAACAAAATCTTGGAGTTATTGACGAGGGTCAAGCCGTCGCGGTTGTCCCCGCCCTTCTTCACTGCCGGAAACTTCAGCGACTCCGGCAGATCGGCAATCATGGTGGTGAGTTCGGCCCGCGCCAAGTTCTTGTTCTCGTTGGAATCGAACACCAACGCACCGGACAGGCCGCGGTGCACACCGAGGTAAAACGTCGACAACGCACGACAAATGGTGGTGATGCCAAGCTGGCGGGACTTCAGGCAGTAGAAGTCATGGATGTCTCGCTCCAACCCGTCCATGATGGCGGTGATGAACAGCCGCTGGCCATAGTAGATGTTCTCCCCCAGCGAGATGAACGAGTCATCCTTCGAATTTATACGGCACTGCGAAAGAAAAGCGTAGAACGCCTGCTCGAACGCGACCCGCTTTTGGTGAGACCAGCCTGCCATCA
>CAZVYV010000701.1:0-1781 GCA_964630985.1 uncultured Occallatibacter sp. | reverse complement strand
CGCGGCAACGGCAATCCTCCGCAACAGATCAGCGCCACCGACATCAAAGCCGGTGACGTCATCAATGTCATGGGCGACACCGACGCCACGACAAAAAACGTGAACGCGAGAGCCGTAGCGCTTATGGATCAACAAACGGTCGACCAGATTCACGCCATGGAAGCGAACTTCGGCAAAACCTGGTTGATGGGAAAGGTGACCGCCATTGACGGCACAAAAATCACGTTGACCGGCACGCTCGACAGCGCGCCGCACACCCTTGTCGCCGATGAGAACACTGAATTCCGCAAACGCCGTGATCCCATTACACTCGCCGACATCCAGGTGGGAGACACAGTGCGCGCCGACGGCGCCGCAAAGGATGGAGTCTTTACCGCCGCCAGCGTGAACGTTTTTGGTGGGCAGGGCGGCGACACGCCTTCGGTCCCACGCGGCCAGACACCACCAGTTCCGAGCAACGCGCCGCCCCAAAACTCACAGCCCCAATGAATGAACCTTATTCGACCGACTGCAGCGTCCATGCTCCATTGGTGAGGGCAAACGTGGCTTGCCGCAGCGAGCTCAGTTTGTTGCCGGGATTGTGCGCCATATCCGCGAGCGGCTGCGGAAGCCCGTCGAGATTTACGTCCTCAGTAAATGACGCAATCCTCGTGTCTCCCACCGACTGGATGTCGCCCACGTTCCGCGCCTTCAAATGATTCGTCGCGACGGACTGAATGACGACGACAAAGTGCGGATCGCTGGGGCTATCGGGCCGCCACTGGATAACACTTCCCCCGCCCGTCAAAGTCAGTACCTTTTTGCCGTCGGGCGTCAGCGTGAAGTCCGCCCAGTAGCCGTTGGGATATCTCTTGGTTTCGGTCCAGTATTTTGCAGTCCCTCCCTGCTGCATCCCGGTATCGTTCAACGTAATGCTCACTGGCGCCGCGGGAGTCTGGTCGTACTTGGCCTGAATCATCGTCAAAGCCTGGGCTTGCGTCAGATCCGGCGCCGACTTGCATCCTGCCATCCATAGGCCGGCTCCGAGCGAAACCAAAACTACCAAAACCTGCAACTTCACCGCGTTTTTCACATTCCCTCCCTTAACCACATAAGTGGCCCGCATGAATAGACAGCATTGAATGGCTCGAAATCTTTCGCCCCGCCATTTTTCATCTACTTTCCTCCGCTGTCAATGGAGTTGACGGTGACCTTGCTCACAGCAGTCAGGTTTTGCAGGTGGAAGTCCGCAAATCGCTTTGTTCTTTATCGGGAATCACTCTGTTCGCCTTGATTTTTCGTTGATTGTGCTGAGTCGGCTGAAATCCGCCAGAGGAGAAATTCCAGGAATCCCTTCTCGTCCGATTTCAGACAAACCTGCGCATTCGGCGGGCCTTCGACAGGCCGTGTGAACCCTTTGTCATCGACGTCCAGGCGCATTGGTTGCACCGGGCATAGTGCAGGACGGATGGCGTAAGTTACGGCCACTGGGTCAAAGAGTGTAGGCATCTTCCAGGCATCCGCGCCCGTCCACTGGTGGTAGAGCAGCGTCAACTGGTCAGTAAGCGGCGATCCTTGTGAAAGGACGGCGCCGAGCTCCGGCATCGTGAGATGGACCTGGGTTGAGTCGAGGGGCATCATGAAGACCGGAACACCCGAAGCCAGCAGCGACCTCGCTCCTGACGGATCGCAAAGAATATTCCACTCCGCCATTGCGGGCTGATTCGTGTCGCCGTACCCCCGATAGACACTGCCACCCATGAGGACGACTCTCTTCAATTTGCGGAAGGTGGCCGGGTCGC
>CAZVYV010000700.1:0-1792 GCA_964630985.1 uncultured Occallatibacter sp. | reverse complement strand
TTTTTGGCTCTGTTGACACAGACGCGACACAGAAAACATCGGAATTGGGTGAAGCTAAAGTGAGATTAGTGATACACTTGGACTGACGAATGGAAATTACTTTCCACGATTTTCAAAAATAGCAATCATGGCTCATGCCGAAAAATAAAAAGAAAAATCCGATTGCAGTTGCATTTGGGAAACTCGGCGCTTCAAGGGGAGGAAAGGCCCGCGCCCAAAAACTTTCCCCAAAGCCTTAATCGTTTGGTCACGATCTATGTGAGCCAAGACATTGACCGCGAATCTTTCCTTGCGAAGAGGGAGGAGCTTCTTTCACGAAAAAAAGCCTTCCAAGAGTCAATCGAGCAGAACGAAAAGGGTGTTTCCAGGACATGGCTCGAACCATTCACGGAATGGATTCAAACCGCGCGAATGTTGGGCGAAATCGCCCGAACTGGCTGTCCCAAGGAGAAGAAAAGGGTTGCCTTAAAAGTATTCGGCTCGAACCTTGTCCTCGACTGCAAAAAAGCCCGTGGTTCTTGCGTCAAACCGTGGTCACTACTCGTCGAAAAATTCTTAACTGGTGGAATGGTGCCTACGACAGGACTTGAACCCGCTCCCGCACACCAAGCTGTCGGCACGGTTCCGCCCGCGCCCGATGACTGACTCGCCAGCTTTGCACCCACTCCACTCCATTTCACTTCAATTTCGGCGGTCGCCAGTGCGGCCCGCACCTGCATTTCCGTTCCATTGCGTTCCGACGGCCGCAAACTGGCGAGACAATCATGAATCAATCGTGCGCGCCCGAAGAACCAAAATGGCCGCGAGACTGCGTCCGGCCAGCAAGCAATGGCAGGCGGATTGGGCCTCGAAAAGCGGGCATTAGTGGCCATCCCGATTCGAGTGTAATGTGCGATAAGGCGTCTCACCCATGACAGCCTGTGCTGGAATGCAAAAGTGCGGAGATAGCCGCCCGCGACACTGTAGGCCACCAAACATGAATCGCCACGCCGCGACAACTTTCGGGCAAACAGTGGCGAACGGGTTTGCACCCAGCAATTGCCGGGCGCGACCAGCCATGCGCAAATCAGAGGGTTGTCGTCGGCGAGTTGCGCGGGCGGGAGGTGCGTGATGTCTTCCTTGGCGCGAGGATTCTTGCGGTCGAGATTGCAGCCGTTGGCCAGCAACTCGGCGGCGAGCACTTTCCAGGCGTTGTCTGTTTCCTTGCGTTTGTTCCACCGGGAAACAAGCGGCGCGAATTCCTCGAACTGGATGGGCGCGGTTTTGGTGTAGTTCTTCCGACCTTCAGGCAGCGGCTGTTCGTAATACCAGAATTCGCGCGTCGGGCCGGAGCGGTCGAAGAACAGCAGGTTCGTCGGGATGCCGGTGTAGGGCGCAAACACGCCGTTCGGCAGCCGGACGATGGTGTGCAGGTTGAATTCCTTGAGTAGTTCTTCCTTGATGCGCGCGCACACGCCATCGCCGAACAATGTGCCGTTCGGCACGACCACGGCGGCGCGGGCATAATGTAGCGCGGTCGTCCCGGCTGCGGGTTCGAGGGGCGTCCCGCCCCGTTTCGTTCCTGGCAGCGAGACGGCGCTGGAACTCGCAGGCGAGACGCCTGCGCTACTTTGCGGCACACGCCGCAGTTTCCGCATGATGAGTTGCAGGAACAGCAGTGCGGTTTCCGCCGTCTGTTTGTCTTCCGGGAAATTGCCCTGGATGCCTTTCTCCTCCTCGCCGCCAAAGGGCGGATTGGTCAGGATCACATCCACGCGGTCGCGCTCGCCGATGTCCGTGAGCTTGAAGCGGA
>CAZVYV010000699.1:0-1794 GCA_964630985.1 uncultured Occallatibacter sp. | reverse complement strand
CGATCGAAGTCAAGCGCCCGGGCAAACTTCCGACAGCGATCCAGGTCCGCCGCATGAACGAGGTGCGCGCGGCCGGCGGGCACGCGGTTGCCGGCACCGCGGAAGTGGTGATCCAGGTGTTGAGGGACTGGTTGGCGGCGAGGGGGATTGTTACTTGACGACAATTATTGCTTATGGCGGCGGTACTGATTCCACGGCCGCTATTTTAATGATGATGGCAAAGCGCGAGCCGCCTCCGCACGCAATCCTCAACGCGGACACTGGTGGGGAACGACCGCACACCTACGCACACATCAAAACTTTTTCTGAATTTATCCAGCAATACGGGTGGCCGCCTATTCAGATCGTGCGTCGCGTTCGACGCGACAAAACATGGAAGTCGCTTGAGCAGGACTGTTTGGATCGTGGCTATTTGCCTTCCGTTGCCTACGGCTGGAAGACGTGCAGTCAGAAATATAAAGTTGAGCCACAAAACAAATGGGCCAACAACGATCCCACATGCAAAGCGGAGTGGAAAGCCGGCCGCAAGGTGACGAAGGTGATCGGGTATAACTTCGACGAAACAAAGCGGGCTCGTTTTGGCGAAGACGAAAAATTCAAATTTCGTTACCCGCTGATAGAGTGGGGCATCGGCAAAACACAGTGCATCGAGATCATAAAACATGTTGGGCTTCCGTTGCCCGGCAAGTCTGCCTGTTTCTTCTGCCCGCACGCCAAGAAGCCGGAAATTCTCGATCTTGCTACTAAGCATCCAGAATTGGCATTGCGCGCTTTGGCGATCGAAGAGGCCGGTGCTGCTTACAGCAAAAAAGTAAAAGGACTCGGACGGCGTTTTGCATGGGCCGATGTGTTGAAAGATCACAGCTTCACAGTAGATGAAGACCCGTTCGACGAAGAACCGTGCGGCTGTTATGACGGCTAGTTTCTGGCTCCACGACGATCACGTCATCTACTCCGGCCAGCCCGGCGTCCTCACGCAGTACATCCCCGATCTGAAACCCCTGAACGGTTCCTATTTCGCCGTCCCCCGGTCACTGGCCAATTTCCAGGTGCTGGCGTGGTACAACTACCCGACCCCGGCACCGATGCAAAACTACGACTTCCCGATCGAGCCGGGCAAGACGCCCCTACCGCACCAGAAGATCTACGCTAACTTCCAGGCCCTGCACCCGCGCTGCTTCAATCTCGGCGACCCCGGCACCATGAAGACGCTGTCCACGCTGTGGGCCATGGACTTCCTGATGCAGCAGTACGAAGACAGCCGCAAGCGCTGTGAATATTGCGGTAGAGGCGGCGTGAAGGATTGCGAGAACTGTATGAACACCGGGCTCGACAATCCGACCGATCGCTTCCGCGCGCTGATCATTGCCCCCCTGACTCTGATCGACACGGTCTGGGCCGCCGCCATCTTCCGGAACTTCCTCACTCGGCGCACCTATGCGCTGCTGATCGGCGACGGCGACAAGCGGATGAAGCAATTGGAGAAGGACGTTGATTGCTACATCGTCAACCCCGACGGCCTGAAGGTCGGCGCGCACATCCGGCGCAAGGTGGACCCTCGGCGGCCGTATCAGAAGCGGGTCGAATTGGACGGCTTTTCCGCGGCGCTGGCGGCGCGCGACGACATCAAGATGGTCATCATCGACGAGGCTTCCAGCTTCAAGGCGGTCGACACCATCCGGCACGCCTGCGCCACGCTGATTTTCGGCAAGAAGCGGTGGCTGTGGCAGTTGACGGGATCGCCGACGCCCAACCGGCCGACCGACGCCTACGGCATGGCCAAGCTGTCCAACG
>CAZVYV010000698.1:0-1796 GCA_964630985.1 uncultured Occallatibacter sp. | reverse complement strand
ATCGGGATAGGGGGAGCAGTCGCCTGCTCTCCCCTCCCACACCACCCGGCATGCGGGTCCGCACCGGGCGGTTCGAGAAGTTGAGGTCAACAGAGACGGGGGATTCCCAGTTCGTCGGCCCATCTGAGATTCAGCACCTTATGCAGAAGCATTCCGCTGTTGCGCCACCAGCGGCGGGTATTGGCCGCCACTTGTGCCGCCGCATCGGATGAAGCACCCCGCTTCCGCAGTTCGCGATAGGTGGTGGTGCCGCGTTTCCATTGTTTGAGTTGGATGGCCCGCACGCGATGGCGCATCCATTGATCCAGATCGTTCCAGACCCCTGGAGTATCCGCCAGCCGGAAGTAGGCTTTCCATCCCAACACGTAGACCCGCAGTTGTTTGACCACCTTGTCCAGGCTGTACCCGCCGGATCGACGGGTCAGTTCCCGGACTCGCTGCTTGAACGCCGCTATGGCCTTATCGGCCACCCGGCGTTTGATCTTGCCGCCTGCGGCCACCCAGAAGCTGTAGCCCAGGAACTTGCGCCGGAACACGCTGGCTATCGTACTCTTGGCCTCATTGACCCTGAGACGCAGCCGGGCGTAGAGCCGCCGCAGCAGTCGCATCACCCGCTCGCCCGCGCGGCGGCTGCGAACATACACGTTCGCATCGTCGGCGTAACGAACGAAGCAATGCCCCCGCCGTTCCAGCTCCTTGTCCACTTCGTCCAGCAACACGTTGGCCAGCAGTGGCGACAACGGGCCGCCTTGCGGAGTCCCTTGGTCGCGATCCACCACTATGCCGTTCATCAGAACGCCGCTGGACAGATAGGCTCGCACCAACCGGATGACTCCGGCGTCGGCGATCCTGCTCCGCAATCGGTCGATCAGGATGTCGTGGTTGACCCGGTCGAAGAACTTTTCCAGGTCCACATCCACTACGATCCGCCGCCCCTGTTGCACGTAGGACTGCGCGGCTAACACCGCCTCCTGCGCGCTTCGGCGCGGACGGAATCCGTAGCTGTGCTGGCTGAAAGTGGGATCAAGAAGCGGCTGCAAAACCTGCAGCATCGCTTGCTGAATCAGACGATCCGTCACCGTTGGGATGCCAAGCTCGCGCTCGCCTCCGTCCGGCTTGGGGATCGTTACCCGTCGCACCGGCTGAGGCCGGTACGTCCCATGCAGCAGTTGTTCGCGGACTGAGGGCCACTCCGTGCGCAGCCGTTCGGCGGTCTCGTCGATACTGAGACCGTCAACACCAGCCGCGCCCTTGTTGGACCGCACCCGCTTCCAGGCCTGCTGCATGTTCTCTCTGGCCAGCACTGCGGCAAGCAGTCCTGGCCCTGTGTCCTCCGGTTCTTGACGCGGGCAGAGAACTTCGTCGCTGACCGGCGCGGACAGGGCTTCACCCTGCTGCCTGCCGGACCGCTCCGCTTCCGCGGACATCTGACGCAATGCCCTCCGCATCGTCATGGCGGATTCCACTCCTCCTCGTTCAGCACTTCACTCGCCTTGCGACGAGCTAATACGGCCTCGGCTGACTTCTCGCTCCGGTTCGACACCGTCACCCTTTCAGGCGTAAAGCGAGATCTCCCCAGGTAAGAACGCACTCCTTCACTGCACGACCGTCGGATCTACGCCACCGCGCCTTGGTCACAAGAGCTTCGCGATCTCTGGCTCGCTCGCCCTGCCCGGCAGCGCCTACTATCCGCTGGATTGTTCATCGGCCCGCAGTTTCGATCCACGCTTCCTCCCCACACTCGGTCGCCCTCATGCAGTTGCGCTTCACTTCACTCGCTGTGACCAGCTTGTGAC
>CAZVYV010000697.1:0-1798 GCA_964630985.1 uncultured Occallatibacter sp. | reverse complement strand
GTGGATTTGGCACTCCTGGACCCATCCCAAAGGCCTTGTCGATTTGCACATCCTCAAAGACCCTAACTTCCGCACCGGCTGCCTGATGATCGCCATGCTCGGTATGTGCATTTACATCACCATTGCCATCCTGCCGCTTTATTACCAGGAGATTCTGGGGTACACCGCATTTACGGCCGGCCTCGTCGTCTTTCCCCGTGGCGTCGGCTCATTCATCGGCTCGCCCATCATCGGCATCCTCGGCTCGCGCATCGACAACCGCAAGCTGCTCTGCGCCGGTTTTCTCGGCTTTGCCGTCTGCGCCTTCATTTTTGGCGAGGTCAACCTCGACATCGGTCCCTACACGCTGCTCTTTCCCATTCTGCTCACCGGTTTCGCGCTGAGCTTTGTGTTCGTCCCGCTGGCCACCTTGTCCACCCGCACGATTTCCAGGAACGAGATGGGCAACGCCACCGGCCTCTTCAACATGCTGCGCAACATCGGCGGATCGATCGGAATCGCCACGGCCACCACCGCAATCATTCGCCGCGCCGCGCTCCATCAAACCGAACTGGGCGCGAACCTGTCTCCCAGCTCAGCCGTGCTGCAGCAGAAGTCCGCCATCATCGCCACGTATCTCGGCCATCGCATCGGTCCGGCAAACGCGCGCCCCGGCTCCTACGGCTTGATCTACGGATTGATGCAGCAGCAGGCCGCCCAACTCGCCTATGTTGACGTTTTTCGATGGACCGCGGTCCTCGCGCTCATCTGCGCCGCATGTGCGTGGCTCTTCACAAAGCCGCCGAGCAACACCGAAGCCCCGCCCGGCGCGCATTGAGCGTCTACCCCGCCAACCCCACAAACGCCTTCTGCCCCTCGTCCCACTCCTCAATCCGCCCGCTCAGGATGTCGTAGTACCACCCATGCACCGTCAGCCGGCCCTCTGCCATTGCGTTCCGGACGGGCAACTGCGCCTGAAGGTTTTTCAGTTGCGCCACCACGTTGCCTCGGATCAGCGACGCTAACTCCGCGCTCTCGCCGTCGGCGGGATTCAGGGGTTGCAGGTACGCGAATGCCGCCTCCACATGCTCCAGCCAGCGCCGCGCCTTGGGCAGATTCTCGAGGCTCTTTCGGTCGAGCGCGGCCTTGAGCGCACCGCAGTCCGAGTGCCCGCACACGATGATGTGCCGAACTTTCAGTACCTCCACCGCGTATTCGATCGTGGCCGTCACGCCGTCTACGTCGTGGCTCGTCACCGGCACCACGTTGCCAATGCTGCGCGAAATAAACAGATCTCCCGGCTCCGTCCCCAGGATCAGATCCGGCAGCACCCGTGAATCCGCGCAGGTGATGAACAGCCACTCCGGCGTCTGGCCTTCCGCCAGCAGATGAAAGTGGCTTTTCCTCGCCGGAAACACTTCGGCCAGAAATCTCTTATGTCCCTCAATCAGCCTTTGCATTTTTCCCCTGTCATTCCATTTCGCCTTCGGCGACTTCCTTCGCGCCCTTCATTCGAGCTTAGTTCCGTGCTTCACCTGCCTCTGCACAGGCTATCGTATGTGCGCGAACTCATCGCTTTGCGGGGCCCGGGCGCTCTATTCTGATCGAGAGAGGAAACGTCTCCGATGCATCGTCTCCAAAGGTCTTCCCGTCCGGCAATCCTGTCGATTTCGCTGCTCTGTTTCCTTGCCCCTCACGCGCCCGCTCAGGCCCCCGACCAAACTCCGAACCAAACCATCGACAACCTCTCGCCTGACCTTCGCGGCCGTATCGATCGCATCGCCGCGCAGGTGCTAGAAGCCACCGGCGTGCCCTCGGC
>CAZVYV010000696.1:0-1799 GCA_964630985.1 uncultured Occallatibacter sp. | reverse complement strand
TCCACGCGCCGGTCAGCACCGCGACAGCCCCGGCGGCGATCTTCAGCGGCCCGTGAAGTTTGTCGATCGCGCCGACGACGACGAGGGCGATCATCGCGAACCGCACCATCGGGTTCATGTCCATGACCAGGGTGAGCGCACCCCATGCGATAGCCAGGCCGCCGAGGGCAACGGTTATTTCTTTCAGCGGCCCGAACAGCAGGCCAAGGGTCGTTTTCAGGCCGGTGAAGAAATCCGACACGAACGGGGCGGCGATCTTGCCGATAGCCGCGCCGAAATGCTCGATGGCGGGCAGCGCGTTCACGAGATCCTGGGCTATCCCGGAGATCGCCGGGAGCAGCTTCAGGCCGATCTTCGTGCCGAGCGCCTCAAACCCGGACTCCAGTTCCTTGAGCCGCTGCGAAATGGTGGCCTGCGTCTGCGCCCACGCGCTGGCGAAGTTGCCGGCGCCCTTCTCAATGTCGGGGAGCTTGCCCTGCATCCGGGCCAGCTGGTCAGTGAAGATCCCGATCCCGACGCCGGCTTTTTTGCCGAAGATCTGGGTGATGTACTGGCCCCACTGGTCAACGGGGACATGGGAGTCCTTCAGGTGGGTGACGAACTCCTGAATGGCCGCCGTCATGCCGCTGTGTTCCAGCGTGGTGCCGAGCTGCGTGCTGGTAAGCCCGATGTGCTGCAGCAGCGGGACCCCCGCGGCGATCGGGACAAGCAGCGCCTGCCACGCCATCCGCAGGTCCGTCGACGCCTTCGCCCCGCGGATGTTGTTGTCACCAAGGGTGGCCAGTGCGGCGCCAACCTGGTCAATGTTCTGGCCGAAGGTCTTCGCTACGGCCATGATGCCGGTGCTCATCGCCTTCGCGAGATCCTGCATCGTCATGTCACCGGAGCCGACGATCGCGTTAAGCGCGCCCATCGCCTGCGAGTAGTTCTTCACCCCGCTGATCCCGGACACGATCGTCGCGTCGAGGGCATTGGTGGTGTCCACAAGGTCTGAGTTGCCGACCCGTGCGCCCTCGGCGGCCGTCTGCACCAGGCTGAGCGCTTTCGAGCCGCTGATTCCCACCGACTGAAACGACGACTCAACGTGGTACAGCGACGCGGCGAGAGAGTCCGGGGAGAACCCGACCTCCCCGGCGAGGTTCAGCACCCCCGCTTCCAGGGGGGCGAGCGCGCTTGCCGCGACCCCCGCCTGGGTGACGATCCGGGTCATCGCGGCCTGGAACTTGTCCGCGAGCAGCGCCGGGACCGCGATAGCGGCGGCCCCGACCGCCATCTCCATCAGGTCCGCACCACCAAGGATCGCGGAGAACCGGGACACGAACCCTTTCCCCGCGTCGGTGCCGGCCGCGTCCCCGGCCACCGTTCCTTCGGCTTCCATCCCGGGGATAATCCCGGCGAGCATCCCCGCACCGCCGCCGAGCATTCCCTTGAACCGGGCCATGAACCCGGTGGCCGCCTCTTCGCCGGCGACGGGCAGTGTCCCCTCAATCTGGCCCGCGACGCTGGCGACCAGCGGGGGGATGCTGCCTTCGATCTGCCCCGCGAACCGGGTACCGAACGCAGCCCCGCCCGACGCGCCAACTGATTCGGCGTCCTTCGCCAGGTTCTCCGAGGCCGGGCCGAACAGGGGCATGTCGCCGACGACGCTGGAGAACTTGCCGCCGAACGCCGGTGACGCCTCCAGTGCAGCGCGGTCCGCCCCCGCGACGGTCTTCGCCTCGAACTCGTCCAGGTCACCGGGGATGATCGGGACAACAGCGGTGGCCTTGGACGCCTCCGCCTCGGCGGTGACTTTCTCC
>CAZVYV010000695.1:0-1800 GCA_964630985.1 uncultured Occallatibacter sp. | reverse complement strand
GCATCAATTCTTACCGGCTCGCGCTTGTCGCTGGTGTGAACCAGGGTGTGACCGCTGGATTTGCGCTCGACGAAGGGCTCAAGCACAGCGTCGCGCTCTTTGGCGTTCTTGCCGGGGGCGAGTTTCACAGCATCGCCGATGTTGATCAGGTCCCTGGGCTTCCAGATTTCGTCCTCGGTGCAGCCAAGGACCTTGACCAGATCGACTGCGGCGACATCTTCCTTCCACTTCCTGACAGCCTGCTTTTCGACCAGCTTGTAGTCAGGGATTTCAATGCCCTTCTCAGCCTCGCCATAAGCGAACTCGCGGGTATTCTTGATCCATCCTTCAAGAATCGGCATGAAATCGAGAGCGCGCGCCAGTTGGAGTGGGTCGTAGGATGGTTTGGTCAGAGCGGTACCATTGGCAGGAGGCAAGACTTCACCGTTTGCGGGTGCGATGGAGAAGACTTGCCTGGCCAGCGCCTGTGCCCTATTCTTGATCGCGGGGCATTTGGGAGAGGCCAGGCACCAACGGCAGCCTTTTTCGCTTGGGACCAGATACTTGTCGTCCCAGCCTTTTGAGCCCTTGGCTGCTTCGGCTTCGTTCGAGAGAGCGACAGCATCGGTTATGTCGGCGTACAGATCGACCAGTTCCGATGTGGCGAAGTCGATGCTGCGCACAGGGCCGTCCGGATGATCGTAGCGTGGCTGCACGATGCCGATGTTGATGCTGAGGGCGGGCAACTTCATGGTCATGAGCGTGGCGAGGGCGTAGATGCGCAACTGAGGCCCGCGGTAGACATCAACTGAGACGCCGGCGCCATACTTCAGATCCCGGACATAGATCGTCGACGTAGCCGGGTCCCATGCAATAAAGTCCGCAGTTCCGTAAACATCGCTGTTAACTTCAACTTTCCGCTCGATGTAGACCTTGGTGCCCTTGACAGCCAGGCAGATGCACTCGTCGACGTATACTTTGACGTTTTTAGCGATCTCTTCGTCCATGCCGCCGGTGAAGGGGGTGCTACCGTGCTGTGCGAAGTGCATGAGCAGCCAGCGCTCGGCGAAGGCGTGCGCCCGGGTGCCTTCGTCGGCATATTCCGAGGTAGACTCCGGCATACCTTCGGAGAGCGTGACGGAGCCGGGGCAGGTCATCCAGCGCTCGGCCGCGCTGGGGGAGAATTTGGCGTGGCTCTGGGGACCGGTGGGTGTTGGGACAAGAGCGAGGTTAGCCATTGAGTTGGCTCGCGAGTTCAGCCAGTTTCGCGGGATCGAGAGCCAGGGCTTCGGTGACGCGGTTGCAGCCGAAGGACTGGAGAACGGCGATCGCATCTTCCATTGAGTGCCTGGCAATGTAGGCGTTGAGCAGGGTGCGCAGTTCGTCGGGGGAGATGGGACTGGCGGGTGTGGGGACGGGAGCCTCTGCACCGAGAACATTGGAAGGCACGCCTAAGGTGCCGGCAGGAAGGAGAGCGGCGGCCTTCTGCTGCGCTTCGTCTGCGGCGATCTCCGCTTTGGTGCGGCGGCCTCGTTTGGCTGGGGCTTCGGTAGTGGTGGGAGCTTCAGAGGCGGGAGCAGCATCGTTGATGACAAGTTGAAGGTAAGGGTTGGGCGAGATTGGAACGCCGGCGATGGCTTCGGCTTCGGAGCGGGGAGCGGGAGTAAGATTGGTGGGTTGGGTTTGACCGGGAATTGCAAACAAGGTAGACAAGTAGGCTATGACAGCCCGCGCTTCCGTTTGAGTCAGGGTAGCAGTGTCAAAATTCAGATTCATTTTTGCCTTTCGGATTGTAAAGCGGTTGGGTTCGAGTTCACTGTA
>CAZVYV010000694.1:0-1800 GCA_964630985.1 uncultured Occallatibacter sp. | reverse complement strand
TCGTAAACGTTAAGCCACTCCCCATTGGATTCAACCCACCATGCGCCGTTGCTATCGCGTTTCGCATTCTCGGGTTTATCAAAGGGTTCCTTCTGCACAAACACCGTGCGGTAGTATTCGTAGTAAGGCCCGAGCGGGTTGGTGGCCCCCCAGATGACGGGAATTGGAAAGTGACCGTGCGCATTAGCTTTGCAAGCCGCGTTGACGATGTTACGTGCGTATAGCATCATCCATGCATCCGGCGAGAACTGCCCACACTCATCTATGAGGATGGCGCAATACGCTTGCCCAAGATACTGCTCAATCGATTGTGTTGCGCTTGGGTCGTTTCCACCCAAACTCTTGCTGTCACCAGCAAGTCCAGATCATATCATCATCTTTTCAGATGTCGAGTGCTTCGGGAACACTGTTCCCTACTCCCAGCGACGGGATGATCGTTGCACCTTCCCTTTCGGGCTCGGCTCAGGATTGGCTCTTTACGAGTTTTTCCCTGAATTCTCTCGATTCTTCAACACTCATCTCTGAGTGAGGGGACTGACTTGTTAATCCCGCATTTTGTTGTTCTGACAGTGCCCAAATACTATACGCGAGCCGTTTTTAAATGTCAAAACGTGTTTGGTTTGGTCGTAGCTATAAATCTCAGGTGGAATAAAAGTGAGGGCATCCTTTATGCAGCCGCTCTCTAGTTCTTTAAACGTCCTTCTAAGAATTAGTATGTCGCAGCACTCAAATGCCAAGCAGTAGTTCATGACGTAATACATCAAAATCCCTACTGTTTTTCCCGAACGAAAACCTCCTACGCTAAGACACTGTGGAGCAATCGGCATTATATAGGGCACGCCGTCTCGGGTACGTACTTGAAGAAGTTCTGTTTGCTTCGGTTGAAATTCAAATATCTTTGATATTTCTAAGGTACCGTCCGCGTTAAGGTAGGGAGGGCGCTCCTTCTCTTGCACAACCTTTTTCCTTGGCATGCCTAACCTTCTGTGCGATGCTCATTCTGAGTATGGTCTCTTTAGTGAACGGTGCACGCTTTCTGCCCAGTTTTGCTAGGCCCTGTCTACGTCTGGTCTCTTCCGTAGGTTTTTTCCCCATGTGCGCATCACTTATTTTCTTCTTCACTGCCTCTGAGCGCGGTCCTAATTTTACACCCTTGTGATGTTTGCTTATTTGCAGACGTTGCTCTGCGGACATTATCTTCCCTGAGTTCTTCTCACTAATTCTTTTCTTAGCGTCTTCCGATAAACTGTACCCCGATCTTCCTTCTCCTCCGTCAGTGAGGTTATACCCGTTGGGCGCTTTGGTATTCAGAAAAGAAATGTAGAAGATCTCCACTAAATCCATCTCTTCCTTGGTGTCACAGCAGTGAAGTGTCTCCACTAGAAATGCGTCCTTACCATACTTTCTTATGGCTTTGTGGAGGACACTCTGACTCTGATTGGAAGTGTGTTCATTCCAGCGTAAGTTTAACTTCTTAGTGGTCTGCCCTACGTACTGCTTGCCGTTAATTTTGTTTGTTACCAGATAGACTACCATTGTCCCTCCAAGGACGCGCAGGGAGATGTTGGAGCACCTCCCGCGCTAGCTCAGGGTTCGAGGCCCTAAGATTTTTATGAACTCTTGCCTTCCGTAAACTCACCTTCGATAAACGCTGGCTTCAAAGCCTCTTTAGGTTTGTCTTCCACAATTTCCTTGTTAAACATTTCTGCGGGTGGCTGGATTACGACGAACTTGACTCCGCTGGTCTTCATTGCATCCAGTTCTTCATCGCTCTTGTTATACGCACCGTATACGCGCAAG
>CAZVYV010000693.1:0-1807 GCA_964630985.1 uncultured Occallatibacter sp. | reverse complement strand
TACACCCTGGGTCGCATGACCGGTTCGCGCGGCCACGGATGGGCAGTATTCGGCGCCATGTATGTACTGTTCGCCGCAGGTTTCCTGGTTTGTTACTGGGCTGAGGCGCATCCATACAACATGATTCACGGTGCCCAACAGACGCGGACTGCGACCGCGCCCGGCGGCAACATGGAAGGCAAAGAGGTTCGCAATGGCATTGCCGAGAGTGCACTCTTCGCCACCATCACCACCGACGCGAGTTGTGGTGCAGTCAATGGCATGCATGACAGCTTCACGCCGCTCGGCGGCATGATTCCGCTTGCCAACATCATGCTCGGCGAGGTGGTCTTCGGCGGTGTCGGCGCAGGCATGTACGGCATGTTGATCTACGTCGTGCTCGCCGTCTTTATCGCCGGCCTCATGGTTGGCCGCACGCCAGAGTACCTGGGCAAGAAAATCGAATCCTACGACGTGAAGATGGCGATGCTGTATGCCCTGATCTTCCCGCTGATCATCCTCACCTTTGCGGCGATCTTCGTCTTGCTGCCGGTCGGCCTCTCGGTAACCAATAATCCGGGGCCGCACGGTTTCAGCGAGATTCTCTACTCATTCGTCTCCGGGGCAGGCAACAACGGCTCGGCATTCGCGGGTCTCGGAACGAACTGGTGGTACAACATCGCGATGGGCTGGGACATGCTCATCGGCCGGTTCCTCATGATGATTCCAGCTTTGGCACTCGCCGGCAATCTTGCGCAGAAGAAAAGCGTTCCACCGTCGCCCGGCACATTCCCCGTGAACACGCCGCTGTTTGCCGTGCTGCTCATTGGTACGGTCTTGATCATCGGCGCGCTCACATTCTTCCCGGCGTTAAGCCTGGGACCGATTCTGGAGCACCTGCTGTTGCAGACAGGCAAGGTCTTTTAACTGAATTCATACCGCATCAGGTCGAGGCATAACGAACCGACATGGCTGAAAAAACGAGTCTCTGGAACATGCAGATTATGGCCCAGGCAACGCTGGACAGCTTTCGCAAGCTCGATCCGCGCTGGATGGTCAAGAACCCGGTGATGTTTGTGGTGGAAGTGGGCAGCGTGCTCACCACTTTACTGCTCTTCGAGAACTACCGCCACCACCCCGGGTCGTTCTTCTTCAACCTGCAGATCACGCTCTGGCTCTGGTTCACAGTGTTGTTCGCAAACTTTGCCGAAGCCATGGCGGAGGGCCGTGGCAAGGCCCAGGCAGACACGCTGCGCAAGGCCAAGGGCGAGACGATCGCCAAGCGCTACACGGCCGACGGCGGTTTTGAAGAAGTGGTCAGCGGACTATTGCGCGCGGGCGACGTGATTTACGTCGAGGCCGGCAGCTACATCGCGGGCGACGGCGAAGTGATCGAAGGCGTGGCGTCGGTGGACGAGTCGGCCATCACTGGCGAGTCGGCTCCTGTGATTCGCGAGGCCGGCGGCGACCGCTCGGCAGTAACCGGCGGAACGAAGGTTCTTTCCGACTGGATCAAGGTGAAAATTACGTCGAATCCCGGCGAGACCTTTCTCGATCGCATGATCGCATTGGTCGAGGGCGCGACGCGCCAGAAGACGCCCAACGAGATCGCTCTCAGCATTCTGCTTTCCGGTCTCACGATTATCTTTTTGCTTGCCGTCGTTACGTTACAGCCGTTCGCCATTTACTCGAGCGCTCCGCAGACCGTCTTCGTTCTTGTGTCGCTGCTGGTTTGCCTTATTCCCACCACGATCGGCGGGCTGCTCTCGGCCATCGGCATCGCAGGCATGGACCGGCTGGTGCAGTACAACGTGCTGGCCATGAGCGG
>CAZVYV010000692.1:0-1817 GCA_964630985.1 uncultured Occallatibacter sp. | reverse complement strand
TGTGATTGGCGCCGTACCACGCGTTCAGGTTGGTTACCTCGATGCCGACACCCACGTGCGCATTCTCCTAACAGCAGTTCGTAGTTCACAGTTCGTAGTTCGTAGTTCTGGGTTCGCGGTCGTCAGTTCTCAGTTCCAAGCTCATCCTCGCCCGGCGCTTCGCGTTTCCCCGGCTGCGAACCATGAACTGTGAACTACGAACTGTACTAGCTTGCCCCTTTCAAGACACCGCGGCTGGTGACAAAACGCACCAGCGAAACTGCGAGCACAATGAGAATAATCAAAACCAGCGATCCCGCCCACGCCAGCCGGTGCCAATCGTCGTAGGGAGATTGAGCATAAATCCAGATCTGAAGGGGAAGAGCGGCGATGGGCTCATTCAGGCTGGTGCTCCAGAAGTCGTTGCCGAGCGCGGTGAAGATGAGTGGCGCGGTTTCGCCCGCCACGCGCGCGAAGGCCAGCATGCAGCCGGTGATGATGCCGGGTGAAGCGGTCTTTACCGTGATGGAGAGGACCGAGCGCCAGTTGGGAACGCCTAGGCCAAGAGCGGCTTCGCGCACCGAATGCGGAACCATGAGCAGCATTTCTTCGGTGGTGCGGCAGACGGTCGGAATCATCATGATGCCGAGCGCCACGCCGCCGGCGAATGCCGAGAAATGATGCTGCGGGACCACGATAAGCGCGTAGGCGGCAAGGCCCATGACGATGGACGGAACGCCGTTGAGGACGTCGGCGGTGAAGCGGACGGCATCGGCCAGCTTGGTACCACGGCCGAACTCGGCCAGAAAAATTCCTCCGCCAATGCCGATGGGAACGCCGATAAGGCTGGCGAGGGCCAGAAGGGTGACCGAACCGACGATGGCGTTGGCCATTCCGCCGCCAGTCTCGCCAACGGGGGCGGGGATCTTGGTGAAGAAGTCGACATTCAGCGAGCTGGCGCCTTTGATGATGAGATAGATGAAGATCGCGGCCAGCGGAACAATGACCAGGAGCGTCGATAACACTGCAAGAGATGTTGCAGTCTTGTCGACCAGCCAGCGGAGACGGGTCCGAAATTGGTGTTCCTGCGGCACTTTCTCTCCGATCCCCTTCTTCAGTGTTTGCGGATCTTCTTTCTTGTTCTCAACGTTGCGTGGCCGGAGCCCCGCGCGTGACCGCCCAGACGAGCAAGCGGGCGGTTGCGTTCACAATGATGGTGACGATGAACAGCGCCAAGCCGATTTCCATGAGCGCGCTCAGATGCATGTCGCTGACAGCTTCGGTAAATTCGTTGGCAATGACCGAGGCCATCGAACTCCCGGTCGCCAGCAAAGACCGGCTGATCTGCGGGGTGTTGCCGATGACCATTGTGACGGCCATGGTTTCGCCGAGCGCGCGGCCAAGGCCGAGAATAACGGCGCCGACGATTCCGATGCGCGCATTGCGCAGCACGCCCATGCGGATCATCTCCCAGCGCGTCGCGCCCAGGGCAAGCACAGCTTCGCGCTGCGAGTGGGGCACGGCCGTCATCACCTCGCGCGTGAGCGAAGAGATGATGGGCAGAATCATGACTGCGAGAATGACACCCGACGCGAAATAGCCAAGTCCCGTTGGATTGTCGTCACCGAACAATCCGCTCCAGCCGAATGCCTTGACCAGTAGCGGGTTCACGTGTTCGCGAAGCAGCGGCACGAGAACGAAAACCGCCCATAAACCATAAATGATGCTGGGAATGGCGGCCAGCAGTTCGGTCAAAAAGGCCAGCGGCGCGCGCAGAAACCCTGGACACATCTCGGTGAGGAAGACGGCGACGCCGATGGCCAGCGGGACCGCGAACA
>CAZVYV010000691.1:0-1818 GCA_964630985.1 uncultured Occallatibacter sp. | reverse complement strand
TCCGCCATCTGCGCTTCGCCCCAGGCAAGGTCATGTCCCGCAAACAAATCGCCCTGGTCCACTGAGAACGCCGGAATCCCCACGCGCGCCAGAGAAAAATGATCTGAACGGTAGTAATGGCCCGCCATCGGCGAGGGATCCGGCAGCAGCTCCAGGTCGAACGCCTTTGCCACTTGCTCCACCGTCGGCCAAAAGTCGATCCGCTCCGCGCCGGTCAGATTCACAGAGCGCGGAATCCCGATCGGCAGCAGCATATCGAAGTTCAAGTCCAGATCCATCTGCCCGGCAGGAACAGGCGGATGCATCCCGAGATACTGCGAACCCAGCAACCCCTGCTCCTCGGCCGTCACCGATACAAAGTACATATCGTGCGGTGGCTTCACCGGCGACTGCGCAAACGCTCGCGCCAATTCCATCACGATTCCGCATCCCGTCCCGTTGTCTGCCGCGCCGTTGAAGATGTTGTCGCCCTTCATGTCGGGATCGATTCCCAGGTGGTCGTAGTGCGCTGTATAAAGCACCGCGTTCCCACCGCTTGCCGCACCCTTCACTCGCCCCACCACGTTCGCGCTCACGTAGCGACGCACCCGGCTCTCAATATGCGCGTGCAGCCGCACCGGCAATTCCACTGCGTGGAATGCTCCCGGCACTCCGGCGCGGTCAATCCCCTTGTCCAGATCGCCCAGCCCCGCCATCGTGAACAGCTTCTGCGCCACATCATGCTGGATCCACGCCGCCGCGCGCAGCGTCGCGTTTGGATCGCCGTCCAAATAGCTCTTCTCGACCGCCTGCGAGTTGCGCACCACGTCCCAGCCGTAGCTGGCCAGGTCCTCGCGGTGGATGATTAGCACGCCCGCGGCTCCGCGCCGCGCCGCCTCCTCGTACTTGTACGTCCAGCGCCCGTAGTACGTGAGAGCCTTGCCCTTGAAAAACTTCTCGTCGTTCGACGGCGGCTCGTTCACAATCACGAGCAACACTTTCCCCTTCACGTCGATATCTTTTCCGTCCGGGCCCGCGTAATCGTTCCAGTGGTATTCGGGCGCATCAATGCCATAGCCCACAAACACAATTGGCGCGTCGATGTCGGCCGTCGCCTGCCCCGTCTGATCCTTGGCCACAATCTCGTCGCCATACGCCAGGTCCAGCGCCGCTCCATCGGCCGGCACAAAGCTGAACTTCGTCTTGTCGTCCACAGTGTGCACCGCATACAGCGGAACGCGCTGGAAGTACGTGCCGTTATCGCCAGCCGGCTCAACGCCCGCCAGCGCAAACTGCGTCGCGATATACTCTGCCGCCAGCTCGCCTCCGCGCATCCCCGGTCCGCGGCCTTCCAGCAGATCGAGCGACAAAAATCGCACGTGCGCGCGAATCTTCTCGCCATCGATCGCCTCCGCTGCGGCGCGCGCCCCTGCGGGCAGTCCGGCAATCGCCGGCACGGTATTCTCTGGCGGTTGTTGTGCAGGCGCCGTTGAAACAGTTGCGGCCAAAAAAGTCGCCGTTAACAATGCCGGAATAAACCTTGATTGCATGGGATTTCCCTCCGAATCCATCTCGGTCCACAAAATGCGTCAAAAACGCTTGCCGGATTGACCTTTCAGACTACGGCTTTGCTGCGCCGCTGCGCAATTGCATTCGCCGCCGGCAAGGCCAGCAGCCGCGCCCGCACCAGAACTTTCCGTGCCAGCCCAGTCAGTGCCATGCCAGCTGCTTCGCTGAGTGGAACCCATCGCCGCTCTCCGCCTGTCGCCGTTACCGCCGCCACATCGTCCTCAAACACGGTGCGAATGCGCACGTAATAATTCACCTGCATGATGGCGT
>CAZVYV010000690.1:0-1821 GCA_964630985.1 uncultured Occallatibacter sp. | reverse complement strand
CCCCTGATCCAGGTGAAGTTGGCCTTTGGATCGAGCAGCGCGGGATCCTGCCATTGAGGATTGGTGCTCTGACGCCCGAAGGTGGTGAAGTTGGTGATGGACACCTGTGGCAAGCCGCCCGCGAGGTCGGCCGGCAGGTTCGTGCCGGTTGTCAGGCCGGGGATGTTGAAGACGTTCTGACCAATGGACAGGGTGAACTTGCCCGCCTTGGTGCGGGACAGTCCGAGGCGCACGTCGAGCACTTTGTCGGCGCCGAACAAGTGCGTATAGCCAAGCGCGGCCTGCTGGTCGAGAATACGGATTTTGCCGTTAGCCGTACTGTCGAGCGGCAGGGGAATCACGGGGTAGTTAACACCGTCCTCCTTGCGATCGCTGATTCGCAGGAACCACGAGGAACTCGCGCTCTGCTGAAAGTCGAGGCGAAGGTCGCCCTTGTCGGACTTGTCGGTAAAGGGCACCTCTTTGGCATAGTCGTCCTGGTTCAAGCCGCTTGAGGCCAAGCCCGAAACGGGTAAGGTGCTGGCGAAAGGCTGATAGAAGCTGATGATCTTGGCGGACAACGGATTGACTGCGCCGGAAGGAATCGCCGAACCAGCCGGGTAGACAACGCCGGTGATCGGGTTCCTTACCGGCACGACAAGGATGCCGTTGATCTCATTCTGTGTCGGCAGTGTGAAGACAGACAGCGGGCGCAGCGTCTGACGGAAGCCCTCGTAGTCCAAGAAGAAGAAGATCTTATTGGTGACAATCGGGCCGCCGAAGTTGCCGCCGAACTGGTTGCGGTTGAAGGTAGGCTTTTGAAATGGGACTGCCGTTCCAGCGCTGCCTACGAGCAAGGGCTTGAAGAACCCGGTCGCGTTCAGATCGGTGTTGCGAACGAACTCGTAGGCCGTGGCATGAAACTGGTTTGAGCCGCTTGCCGAGGCCACGTTGACCGTGGCGCCGGAGGAACGACCATACTCGGCACTTTCATTGTTGGTGACCACGTTGAACTGCGCCACAGAGTCGGGCGGAACGGCGATGATCTGGTTGTCGAAGCCCTGATTGCTTTCGCCGTAAGCGTTATTGTCCATGCCATCGAGCAGGAAGTTGTTGAACATGCTGCGTTGGCCGTTAACGTTGTAAGCTCCGGCTCGCACCAGGCTGGAGATGGAACTGGTAGTGGCCGCGGTTGGCGCCTGGCGAGAACCTGTGACGAGACCCAAAAGGTCGGAGAAATTGCGGCTGACCAGCGGCAAGGCCTCTGTCTGATATCCGGATACGGTTTGATCGCGCTCGCTGTTTTCGGTATCGATCTGCAGCGAGACGTCGCTGACTTCAACTGTGGTAGCCGTTTGACCGACATTGAGAGTCAAGTCAATGTGCTGACGCACGCCGACCGAGACTAGAACGCCGTTGGCGACGGCAGTGCTGAACCCAGGGTGCTCGCAGGTGACTTTATATGTCCCGGTGTGCAGGTTGGGGACCTCATACTCACCCGAGCTGCCTGAAACGCCGGTATAGACGACGCCAGTCGCTGCATTGACCGCACTCACCGTTGCTCCGGGTATCACAGCACCCGTCGAATCCTGGATTACTCCAACTATGCTGCCCGTGTCGTACTGAGCAAGCGCAGCGCGGGACGAAAACATCAAAAGAAGCGCGATTGCCAGAAGGAGCCATGCGGAACGCCGGTTTTCATATTTCGTCGAGAAGATGGTTTCGGTTTGTTGGCCCACAGATCGGTTTGACGAATTCATATTGCCTCCCAGTGTTCCTGTTTCAAATGCGGTTGACTTTCTTCCCTGTTCGCCAGGGCTATTGACTTCTCGAAGACACCGT
>CAZVYV010000689.1:0-1821 GCA_964630985.1 uncultured Occallatibacter sp. | reverse complement strand
GCGTGAATCCTTGAGCATTGTCGGGACGTTTCCCGCAGTTCAAGGAGGTACCCCTATGTCTGCACGTTCACGCGGTTCAGGTCCATCCAATCGTCCTCCGTCGAATCGCACTGCGCGTTGCCAGCGCGAGCCGGGCCAGCGGGCAGACGCGGGCGGCCTGCAGTTGCGGTCGTATCAAGTCGGCGCGGTGCCGCTGGTCAATCGCTTGCTGGAGCGGATGCGGTTGCGGGAGATCCTGTCGGAGCACCTGCCGGCCGACGACCCCCGCACGGAACTGTCGACGGTGTCGGCCTTGCTGGTGCTGGTTCGCAACGTGCTGCTCTCGCGTCAGCCGGTGTACGGCGTGGCCGAGTGGGCGGCGGAGTTCGCTCCCGATCTGTTCGACTTGTGGCCCGAGGAGTTGGCCCGGCTGCACGACGACCGACTGGGCCGCGCGCTGGACCGGCTGTTCGACAGCGTGGGTCCCGAACTGATCCTGGCCGTGGTGCGGCAGGTGGTGCAGGAGTTCTCGGTGAACCTGGACGAGTTGCACAACGACTCGACCAGCGTCTCGTTCTACGGGGCCTACGAAGGGGCCGAGAAAGAGAGCCGCCAACGCGGTCGCACCACGCATGCCATCACCTGGGGCCACAGCAAGGACCATCGACCGGACCTGAAGCAGTTGCTGTACATCCTGACCATCAGCGAAGACGGCGGCGTGCCGGTGTATTTCACCACCGCCAGCGGCAATCAGTCGGACGACCGCACGCACTGCGAGACGTGGGATTTGCTGCATCAACTGGTGGGCCGGCCCGAATTCCTGTACGTGGCCGACTGCAAGCTGGCCAGCAGCGAAAACCTCAGCCACATTGCCACGCGCGGTGGCCGGTTCGTGACCGTGTTGCCTCGCACGCACAAGGAAGACGAGGTGTTTCGCGCGCGGCTGCGGCAGAGTTCCGCCACGATCTCTTGGAAACCGCTCTACGACGTCCTCGATGAGGATGGCCAACTGCGCGATCGCTTCTCCGTGTGCGCCGAGGAGATGGCCAGCAGCGACGGCTACCGTCTGCTCTGGTATCACAGCACGCGCAAGGCTCAGATCGACACGCTGGCCAGAAACCGTCGCTTGCAGCGGGCCTGGGCCGAGTTGGCCGACCTGCAAGCCCGCTTGACGGGTCCGCGCACGCGATTTCGCCAGCGCGCCAAGGTGGAAGAAGCGGTGGCGCGGTTGCTGGAAGACAACGACGTGGCCGCCTGGCTGCGCGTGACGATCGAGGAGCAGGGCCAAGAAACCTATCGCCAGGCGCGTCCGGGGCGTCCCACGGCCAACACGCCTTACCGCAAGGAGACGCGGCCGTCCTACGCGTTGGCTTGGGAGTTGGACCAGCAACTCCTGACCGAGGCCGAGCGTGAGGATGGCGTATTCCCCTTGCTCACCAACGATCGCGTCCTCGACGCCGAACAAGTGCTGCGGGCCTATAAGCGTCAGCCGCTGATCGAAAAGCGGTTCTCGCAATTCAAGACGGACTTCGCCGTGGCCCCGGTGTACTTGCAGAACGTGGCCCGCATCCAGGGCCTGCTGGCGGTGTACTTCCTGGTGCTGCTGGTGCAGACCTTGCTGGAGCGGGAACTGCGCCGCGCAATGGCCCGAAGCAATGTGCCCGCCTTGCCGCTCTACCCGGAGGGCCGCGCCTGCACCCGGCCGACGACGCAGAAAATCATCGAGTTGTTCGAGCCGATCCAGCGGCACGCGGTGCTACGAGAAACGTACGCCGGCAGTGACGAGGACCAAGAACCCCTGATTCTGATCACCACGCTAACGCCCGTGCAGCGGAAGATCGT
>CAZVYV010000688.1:0-1824 GCA_964630985.1 uncultured Occallatibacter sp. | reverse complement strand
ACGGCCACTACGAACGCGCCTTGCATCCAAATCTTCATCCGAATCACAGCCTCCTCGGTTAATTGCTTTTTTCTACTGCCAGCCTCGAACCAGCCTTCGCTATCTTCAACGCACTTGGACGGTTAGACAGGCCGAGCGGATAGCTCCTGAACGCCGAATAGTGCCGTCAACTCAACCAGAATGAGGGCCCGGCAAATTACGGAACCGATGGAAGTCCCGCAAGCGCCATGGCAATCTCTTCCTCCGGATACTCGTAATTCTCTAGTTTACCTGCCTGGTAGTCGATATAGGACTGCATATCGAAATGACCGTGCCCGCTCAGGTTGAAGAGAATGGTACGCGGCTTGCCTTCTGCCTTGGCTGCAAGGGCCTGGCGAATGGCCTCGGCAATCGCATGATTAGCTTCCGGCGCGGGCACTATACCCTCCGCCCGGGCGAACTGGATGCCGGCGGCGAATGCGTCGAGCTGTTGCACCGCAGTGGCCTCGGCCAGGGCCAGGTCGATCACGTGCGACACCAGCGGCGCCATGCCGTGGTAGCGTAGCCCCCCTGCGTGAATCCCAGGAGGCATGAACGCGCTTCCCAGCGTGTGCATCTTGACCAGCGGCGTCAGATGACCTGTGTCGCCGAAGTCGTACGCGTATCTTCCCTTCGTCAAGCTGGGGCAGGCTGCAGGCTCAACGGCCACGATGCGCGCGTTGCACTTGCCTTTCAGCTTGCGTCCCAGGAAGGGCATCACCAGTCCCGCAAAATTCGATCCGCCTCCCGTGCAACCGACGATCACGTCCGGCTCGTCGCCTGCGATGGCCATTTGTTCGATCGCTTCCTGGCCGATCACGGTCTGGTGCAGCAGCACATGATTCAACACGCTGCCCAGCGCGTACTTGGTCTGTGGGTCTTTCGCAGCAACTTCCACAGCTTCAGAAATTGCGATGCCAAGGGACCCATTGGAGTTGGGATGCTCTCGAAGAATAGCGCGGCCTGATTCGGTTTCCGTGCTTGGACTGGCGATGACCGAAGCGCCAAAGGCTTCAATCAGTGCGCGCCGGTAGGGCTTCTGATCGTAGCTCACGCGCACCATGAAAACTTTACAGTGCAAGCCAAGGAATGCGCAGGCCATTGACAGTGCGGAGCCCCACTGTCCAGCGCCGGTTTCAGTGGCGAGGTTCTGAACGCCCTCGCGCTTGTTGTAGTACGCCTGAGGAACCGCTGTGTTCAGCTTGTGCGAGCCAGCCGGGCTCACACCTTCGTATTTGTAGTAAATACGCGCCGGAGTATCGAGCGCCTTTTCGAGGCGCCGTGCCCTCATCAGCGGCGACGGCCGCCACTGCGCGTAAATCTGCCGCACCTCTTCGGGAATTTCAATCTCCCGTTCCGCGCTGACCTCCTGCATGATCAGGGCCATGGGAAACAGCGGCGCCAAGTCGTCAGGACCGATGGGCTGCAATGTTCCCGGGTGCAACGGCGGCGCTAAGGGCTTGGGCAAATCGGGAAGGATGTTGTACCAGGCGGTCGGAATGCGGCTTTGCGGCAGGCTGTACTGGATTGTTTCCATGCGCAACATTTTACAGGGCTGCTCGCGGCCGGGATCGTGCTCAAACTCACGCGCTCTCAGCGCTGGCTGGCTTCCCCGGCTGCGACTCTGCGATTGAACTCCGCCGACTTGTTGCGCGGTACGCTGAGCGACTGCCAGTGGTCGCAAGCAAAATGCTTCGCCAGCAACACAATCTGGCCCACATGGTGGGGATAGTGCGCCAACTGCCGGTTGATGGCCTGCATTACGGAGTGCGCCTCACCGCGAATCGTCACTGTGCGGGCTAGGTC
>CAZVYV010000687.1:0-1824 GCA_964630985.1 uncultured Occallatibacter sp. | reverse complement strand
GTAGGGCGGACCAGCAACTGCGATGTTACCATTGGCGTCCGCCACGATATCCCAGCTAACCGCATCCAAAAATATCGTGGAATAATTGGTCATGTCCGCCCCTTAGGTCGTGATCGACGGAATGCCGGACAGGATCACGGCGCCGCACGCCGCCTGATCCCCGACCCTGGCAATGGGAACGCCGTTAAGCGTGATCGCGGTGAACAGAGACTGTATCGCGGTGATGCCATGTCCCGGAATCGGGCAGGAATGCAGATCGCCGACCAGCGCCATATTGGTCCCGTTAGCCGTCGCGTTTGGCGATGACGTGATGATCATACCGCCGTGCGAACTCGTGGCGCCCATCACCGTCGCGCTGCCGGGCGGCGCATTGGTGACGATCGAATATCCGACCGCTGCCCCGACGCCTGATGCCGATGCTCCGGTCAGGGCACCGGCCAGCGTTTCGAATAGTGTTCCGGCCGCGCCCAGCGCGGTGCCCGATCCGACAGGAGCGCCGCCGCCGCTTGGCGGTGCCGCTACGCAAGTCGCCGAAACCGAGGCAATGCCCCAACCAAATGCGAAGGTCGAAACCGCGCCATTAGCGCTTACCGGCCCTGCCCCGATCGTGAGTTGAGCAATAAAATTAGCCGCTGTTCCGGTCGCGGTCGCCGATCCTGCCGTCTGGCCTACCGTGATGCCAGATAGTGCGGCGCCAACCGCCGTCGCCGAGGCGCCTGCCGGCTGTCCCCCTACCGATGGCACGGTCTGGGCCGCAAACGCACTGGCGGCCACGCCAGCCCCAGCAATCGCTATCTGAGCGGTGATGCCAGATGCCGCCCCGAGGGCCGAAACCCCGCCTGAAACGGGTTCCACATTGGCGATCGAGGTTCCCGCCGTCCCCGTGGCGGAAACCGCCCCTGGAAGAGCCGTAACTGATGGGACCAAGGCGGCCACGGCGCCGCTACCTGCCACACCGCTAACGGTGCGCGCCACCGAGGTCGTGACCTGTCCTGTCGCGCCGGTCGACGCGACGCCGCCCGCCGCCGGCTGAACGTCGGCGATGGCCTGGGCCGCTGTCCCGGTCGCGGCAACCCCAGTCCCTAGAGTTTGGATCGATACGATCAGCGCAGCGGCGATTCCGGATGCCGAGGCGCCGGTCGGAACTGCGGAGGGATCAGCGGTCAGCGCACCCGTTGCACCCGTCGCCGATGCGCCGGAACCGGGCGCCGCCACCGATGCTATCAGTGCGGCGGACGCGCCCGTAGCAGCCGCGCCAGACAGTGCTGCCGCAACGCTGGCTGTCACACCGGCCGTTGCGCCGGTCGCGCCAATGCCTGTAACGACGCCGGCCGGAGATGGGATCAGTGCGGCTGCGCCTCCCGTCGACGCGGCAGTACCCGCTCCTGGCGCAACAGATGGCACCAGCGATGTCACGGCCCCGGTCGCCGCTACCGCTCCGGGAAGTGCTAGGACATTCGCCGTAAGGCTGGCGATAGCCCCGGTCGCAGCAACTCCGGTAACCACACCGACATTTGCCGCCGACGATACTGACCGGTCGATCGCGATGTCGAAGAACGCAGCGCCCGAGTTGGTCGGGTCGAACCATTTTCCTGTGTCTAGCGATGGATCATAGAAGAACGACACCTTACTGACAGAGCAACGACGTCACGCCGTAGGAAACATAATTTCCGTTCACCGGATCGCGAAAGTTGAAACGCGACCCGGCCGGAGTTGTCCCGGTGATGACGTAGAGCGCGGGGAACTGCGGTTCTGTCGGATCATAGACATGCCATGCCTGACCGTTGGGACATGGCGGAAGATTCGTGATGAACGCTTGGCCGT
>CAZVYV010000686.1:0-1828 GCA_964630985.1 uncultured Occallatibacter sp. | reverse complement strand
TTATTTTGCGTGCATTGCCGCTTCGATTTCGTCTGCGGTGTGGGGCAGCGCGGCGTCAAGGTCGATCAACTTGCCGTCTGGGCCGACCAGGAAATCACATTCGATTCGCACGCCGAGCCTTTCCTCAGGAATGTAAATGCCCGGTTCGATGGTAAAGACCATTCCCGGCTTGAGAGCCGCGGGGTAGTTGGCGGGATCGTGCACATCGATCCCCATCATGTGGCCCAGCCCATGCAGCCAATATTGGCCGAGGGGCTGGCCGTGCAGATCCTTTCCGTGGGTGTTGATGTAGTTGTATGCCACCGTGTCAAGCGAGTTCGGATCCTGGCGGTCGCGATCGTTAATGGTGGATTTGCCGGCAACAAACGCGTTGATAGCCGCCTGCTGGGCTCCCAGCACGATATCGTAAATCTCGCGCTGCCGCGGGGAGAAGTGGCCGTTCACAGGAACGGTGCGAGTGATGTCGGCAGCGTACATGGAATACTCGCAGGCCGCGTCGACGAGGAGAACGTCGCCGTCCTGCATGGTTCGATCATTGGCCGAGTAGTGCAGCGTGGTGGAGTTGATTCCCGAGCCAACGATGGGCGCATAACTGGGCCGCTCACAACCATTCTCCATCCACACGGCAGTCATGGCTCCGGCGATCGCGCGCTCGGTCATGCCGGGCTTGACCCACCATTGCATCATCACGCGCTGAGCGAGGATTGAACCCGCCGAGGCTTTCTTGATGAGTTCGATCTCACCCTTATCCTTGACCTGGCGAAGCGGCATGATCGCGCTGGTGGCGTCATGCTGCGACGGAGTGGATGAGGTTCCCAGTGCAACGCCGGCAAAACCGAGCAATGCTTTGGCCGCAGCTGAATCCGGCTGCGTCCACACATTGTTGAAGAGCGAGCGGTCCGCGGCGACAAGCTGGTTCAGCTCCGCAGGGAGCTCGGCCATCGGCTCAACATGATCTACGCCTGAAGCCTCCTCTACGCCCGGCGTGGCCGCATCCATCTTTTCGCCGGTGTACTTCTCCATGCGCAGATTGCGCGAGGGGAGAAAAAGAATTTCCTTGAAAGCGCGAGGCGAGGCCGCCTGGGGTGCGTCGCTCACGATCATCAGGGCTGCGCCCGGCTCGTTCCAGCCGGTCAGATAATAGAAATCCGAATCCTGCCGATAGGGCATGAAATCAAGTTGCGCTTCTTCTGCCGCGAAGAGGACGACCACGCCGCCATTGAGTTTGGCCGCAAGAGCCACGCGCCGGGCGTGGTACACCTCGGCAGGCTGTTTCTCAAATGCGTGGATCATTGGCAGTGCTGAAAAGGAAGCAAGCAGAGCCAGGGCAGAAAGACGAAAACCCTTCATTCCGTTATTGTCTCGCCTCGTTATCCGGCGCGCAAAGCAAATCGCGAGAATCCGTTACAACTTTGGCCGCGAACAGGCGAACGCTCGTAACGTGGTTCGTGCAAACGGTAGTAACGGCCGCAAATCCAGAACCGGTCGCTCCATCTCGGGTATGCGGTCCCACCGGTCAACGCGCCAGCCGCACTGAGTCAGGATTGGGTGGGTTCTCTTACTCGCGGGCGGCTGCGATGATCGCTCTGAGGCTTGCCTCGACGTCGTCTTCCGTCGTGACCCACGACGAGACGCTGATGCGCATGGCGGACTTTCCCTGCCAGACCGTCGGACCGGCCCAGCACGTTCCGTCTGCCTGCACGCGCGCGATCACTCTCGCTGTTCTTTCGGCATCGCCGAACGAAACCAGAACCTGATTGAGGACCACTTCATTCAGCACTTCAAAGCCAGCGGCTTTCAATCCCGCCGCAAAGCGCTGCGCATGAGC
>CAZVYV010000685.1:0-1835 GCA_964630985.1 uncultured Occallatibacter sp. | reverse complement strand
TTTATTTGTAAATGACTAATATAGAGCCGGATATGCTGTTTTTGCGTCGATTGTGTAGCCACTAATAATATGCGATATTATCCCTTGCTTTAAAGCTATAGGCGCACAATAATGTGCTCACTATGTATCTCGACCGCTCCAAAATCACGGTCAACGGCAAAACCTATCACCGCGTTCTGCTCCGCCAGTCCTTCCGCCAGGAGGGCAAGGTCAAACACCGCACCATCGCCAATCTTTCCGCCTGCTCCGAACAGGAAATCAACGCCATCGCGCTGGCTTTCAAACATAAAAAGAATCTCGACTCGCTCCACCCCTCCTCCCCCGGGCCGCTGCACCTGCGCCAAGGGCTTGGTTTCGGTGCCGTCTGGGTATTGCACCAACTGGCGCAACGCACCGGCCTCATCGCCGCCTTGGGTTCCGACCGCCAGGGCACCCTGGCCTTGTGGCAAGTCATCGCGCGCGCCCTGGACCAGGGCTCCCGCCTCAGCGCCGTCCGTCTGGCTTGCGCCCATGCCGCCTGCGACGTCCTGGGGCTGGAATCTTTTAACGAAGATCAGCTTTATCCCAATCTGGCCTGGCTGGCCCAAAATCAAGTCCCGATCGAACAACGACTCTTTGCCCATTTTCATCCCGCCGGCTGTCCGGATCTTTTCCTCTATGATGTCACCAGCAGCTATTTGGAAGGGGACCACAACGCCTTGGCCGCCTGGGGTTACAACCGCGATGGCAAACCGGGCAAAAAGCAGATCGTCATCGGCCTGCTCTGCGACGGTCAGGGGCGGCCCTTGTCCATTGAAGTCTTTGTCGGCAATACCGGCGACCCCAAAACCTTTGGCGCGCAAATCCGCAAGGCCGTCGAGCGCTTTGGCGGTCAAGGCGTCACCTTTGTGGGAGACCGGGGCATGATCAAGGGACCGCAGATCAAGGAGCTGGGACAGGAACACTTTCACTATATCACCGCCATCTCCAAACCGCAGATTGAATCGTTGCTCCAACAGAATGTGTTGGCGATGGAGCTCTTTGACGACGTTCTCTCCGAGGTGGCCAGCATCCCGGAAAAGGTGCGCTACATTTTGCGGCGCAATCCCCAGCGGGCCGCAGAAATGGAAGCCGGTCGCCAGAGCAAGCGCGCCGCGCTGGAGAAGCTCTTGCAGACAAAAAACGCCCTTTTGCAACAGAAACCAAAAACTCAGGTCCCGGCGGCACTCAAAGCCTTGCAGGCTCGGGCCACCCAACTGAAATTAGACCGCTGGCTGAGCATCCAGGCCCAGGGGCGTCAACTGGTCTTGACGGTCGATGCCCTCGCCCTGACCGAGGCCAGGAAACTGGACGGCTGTTACGTGATCAAAACCGATTTGCTGGGGGACTGGGCAACGACGCAGGTGGTGCATGACCGCTATAAGGATCTGACTCTGGTCGAACAGAACTTTCGCACCAGTAAGACGTCCGAACTGGAGATGCGCCCGATTCATGTTCGACTCGAGTCAAGCACCCGCGGCCATGCCCTGGTCGTGATGCTGGCCCACCGGCTGATTCAGGAACTGCAACACGGCTGGGCCGGAGAAAATCTGACGGTGGAGGAAGGCCTCAAACAATTAAGCAGCTTGTGCGTCACGGAAGTCCTGGTCAACGGTGCCGTCAAAGATCAGTTGCTGCCCGAACCCCGCGCCCAGGTAAAGAAACTCCTGGAGTTGGCCAAAGTGGAGATGCCCAAAAAACTCCGCTACACCGGAAGAATCGTGCCCACTAAGAAAAACCTCAAGCAATCCAGGGCAACTCGTTGCAAATGAAAACGTTGCCATCGAAATCCTCATCGCCAAGTTTAGGAACTTCCG
>CAZVYV010000684.1:0-1842 GCA_964630985.1 uncultured Occallatibacter sp. | reverse complement strand
AGAGAACAGAGAACAGAGAACAGAGAACAGAGAACAGAGAACAGAGACAAGAGATTAGAGGTCAGGGAAGTGCGGGCGAGGACGCCCGCACTACAGCCGGCGTGGACGCCGGCGCTACAAGAGAACAGGGTCAGGCGGGGTCGTCTGGTTTGTCGAGACAACGAACAATTTTCTCGCCGCCGATGAGCAGTCGCCCTTGATGAATGCTGCCGAGAATTTCGGCGCGGACATTCTCCACTCTTACAAAATTGCCGGAAGGCATGGCTGGATCAATGCCAGTGCATGCAGGCAGGGCTTTTATGCTGCCTCCGTTTTCGAGCGCCGGGGCAGCGAACTCGAGCGGCGGAGCAAGCTCGTCGCCCTTTTTGGAGAGCGTGACCTTTTGAACCGATTCGATTGCATGCGCGGACGTGCGCGGAATGGTTTGCATGGCGATCTGGAGGCCCCTGAGGATTTGGGCCGACTGTTTGGAATTGATGCTCTCGTTGACGATGGCGTCGAAGACCTTGGCGATGGATTCCTGAATGGCGGCGAAGTCCTCGGGAACAGGAAAAGTGATGTCGCGGGGATCAGTCTGTTTGGTTCGTGTGTGGACGCGAGCGTGGAAATAGCAGTATGAGTGGCCGCGCATGGCGGGCGACTTGCAGCGTTGTCCGCTTGGCTTGATGTGGCGGCATACCTGAACGATGGACCCTCTCAAAATAACACCCCCATATTTTGCGGTTAAGTGTTTTAAATTCAGCGACTTATACTTCGTCGGACTGGCTGTAAGCCATTGGAAACAAAAGAGTTAAAGTGCAAAATTCCTGGAATCAATGACTTAGAGGCGCCTTTCCGGCCTTTTGAGCCGGTTTTGGTGTGAATCACCGGAAAAAAACGATGGGCGGTTCGATGGCTGCCGTAATCCCCGCCGGCATCCCGCGAACCGCCCATTCATTTTCAGAAGGAGAAATACCCAACTGAGAACAAGTGTAGTGAAATGGTGGAATTAATCGGCAAACTTGGGGAAATTTTTATTCGGTTTGGAATGAGGGAGTTGGGGTTGGATGACGCGGGTTAGGGGGTTGACAGGGAAAACAGGGAGCGGGGAACAGGGAAGAGGGGGCAGGGGTAGCGGAGCTAGTCGGCCTGAGCTTGGATGTGGTCCGGGGGGGAGGCGGTTTCTCGGTACGAATTAATCCGAAACTCGAGTAGCTTCCGAATAGCCAGTCGCACACCCACGAGTAGAATTTGATCAAGTTCTTCGGGGAACCCGATGAGAAGGATTTTGAATTTTGCAGTGCTTCTGGTCGTTATAACTCTTGGTTGTATGGCGCACGCGGCGAGCACTCAAAACAGACGTGCGCTAATTCGCATACTCCAGCATCAGGGCTTCACTGGTGCGTTAAGTGGAGACATTCATTTCACCACGGTTGGTAATCTTCATTGCCCAGCAAGTAATTTCCAGGTAGTTTACTTCGAGTGGTACGGACCGGCACATCCTAGTTCCCACCGCGCCCAGTATCGAATCCTTTTCCTTGAGGACGGAAATCGTTATGTAGGCTCGTATATCGCAATGGGCGGACCTGTGTCGATCAGCAATAATTCGGTGTTGTTTACATACGATGAGTCTTCCACGAATGTCATCACATGCGCCGCGTTCGGGCCAGACGAATCAATTCAGCTTCAGGATGGTGGGTCGTTAAGTCTTGAGAAGTAATGTCGTTTTTGTGTTCGCGTGATCGCCATGTTTTGCGGCAGCGTCTTTTCAACTTTCATCGGCCCAGCGAGGTTGGCTCGCTGTGCCGTACTTTATTTTTGTGGTTTATGTGGGTGGGTTTGTGGCAGTCGGGGATGAATCCC
>CAZVYV010000683.1:0-1843 GCA_964630985.1 uncultured Occallatibacter sp. | reverse complement strand
AGATCAGAGATCAGAGAACAGAGACCAATGAAGGGTACGACGGTTTTGAAATTCCTGGAATCCAGCAAGGACCCTCGGCCACTAACTTCCGGGTGCTCTGTTCCCTCGGCCCACGAGTCTGTTGCCTAAAATGTCTCGTTCGACACTCATCGTTCTTAAGATACTTGTCTGGATCGCCTGCCTCGCGCCGTTTTGCTGGCTCGTCTGGGGAGCGCTGACCAACAATCTCGGTCCCGACGAAACCGGCGCCCTTGCGTTCGCCACCGGCCGAGCGACCCTGCGCTTGCTGGCGATCACACTGGCTATCTCGCCGCTTCGCCGCCTCATTCCGCGCCTCGCGTGGCTCATCGATTATCGCCGGCTGCTTGGGCTCTTCGCTTTTTTCTACGCCACGGTGCATGTGCTCACATGGGTCGCGCTCTATAACAACTTTGACGTGCACAATATGCTGGTCGACGTTGCACGACGCCGCTACATCACGGCGGGCATGGCAGCCTATCTATCGCTCGTGCCGTTGGCGCTGACTTCGACCGCGTGGGCAATCCGAAAGCTGGGCGGCAAGAACTGGAACCGCCTGCACATGCTCATCTACGTGGCGGCGATCTGCGGAGTTGCCCACTACTGGTGGCAGATGAAGCCCGGGGTGCTCACGCCGCTGGCGATGACCGTGGTTATCGGGGCGCTTCTTCTGGCACGCCCCATTCTGGCGTGGAGGCAGCGGCGCAAAGCCCGCATCGCGGTCGCAGCCTCAGCGCCGCATTCCTAGAACTGGTTGCATAAATCCCCTAAGTCGACTCTAAAACCTCCCTCAGGGGCTAAAGCCCAATTCATTTTTTCTACATTTCGGCACGGCTAAAGCCGTGCCCTGATACAAAACCAATCATGCAACCGGTTCCAGATTCGCCGGTCAAGGCTGTCTGAGAGGAGCGGTTTATCAATCCAGTACCTCTTGGATTTCTATTGTGGACTGAAAATCCAGCATTCGTTGCGCCACTGGCGCGTAGCTCTTGCGGTGCAGCGGCGTCGGACCCAGCCGCCTGAGCGCTTCAAGATGTTCTTGCGAGCAGTAGCCTTTGTGCCGCGCAAGTCCATACCCCGGATACACCGCGTCCAGCTCCACGAGCAGCCGGTCGCGGTGCACCTTCGCCAGCACGCTCGCGGCCGCAATTGAAATGCTCCGCGTGTCGCCGCCCACCACGGCCTGTTGCGCGCAAGGCCAGTCGATGGTGTCGCATCCATCGATCAACAGATAATCCGGCGGCAGATCGATCGTGGCCGCCAACTGCTCCACTGCCAGCCGCATCGCCAGCAGGGACGCCCGTCTTATGTTGATGCGGTCGATCGTCTCCACATCCACCGCCGCAATGGCCCACGCCAAGGCGCAGCCGCGGATCGCCACGTCGAATCGATCTCGCTGTTTTTCGGTGAGTTGTTTTGAATCGGTCAGGCCTTGCAGGCGGCAGCTTTTCGGAAGGGTGACAGCAGCTGCGACGACCGGCCCGAACATCGGCCCACGCCCGACTTCGTCGAGGCCGGCAACGCGCTGCGCTCCCGCACGCCGCGCCGCGTTCTCCAGCGCCCATCCGCACACCGGAGCCTTGGTCATGCACACAGTATAAGAATTATCGAGGAATCATCGGGTGGAAAAGGAGGGCGGCCATCGCTTATTACCGTTCGAAGCTGTAATCCCGTTCCACGCGGCAAATGCGCACTTTGAAGTTCTCGTACCAAGTATCGCGTCCCCGCTGCTGCGCGACCAGGTGCTGCGCGTTCTGCTTCCAGGCGGCGATCGATTCCAGACTCTCCCAGTAAGAGACCGTGATTCCCAGCCCGTCGCGCGCGG
>CAZVYV010000682.1:0-1844 GCA_964630985.1 uncultured Occallatibacter sp. | reverse complement strand
GCCGCCTGAGCCGACCGGCGAGCCTTGCCCGGTTTGCGGCAAGCCGCTGGTGCTGAGGCAGGGCGCGTACGGCGAGTTCGTTTCCTGCTCCGGCTATCCCAAGTGCAAGTACGTGAAGCAGAATTTGATCGAGGGGATGAAGTGCCCGAAGTGCGGCGACGGCGATTTGGCCGAGCGGCGCGCGCGAAGGGGCAACGTCTTCTGGGGCTGCACAAATTATCCCAAGTGCGACTTTACTTCGAATCTGAAGCCGGTAGCGAAGAAGTGTCCCAAGTGCAGCAGTCCGTATCTGCTCGAGAAGACGCTGAAGTCGGGCGTGTTTCTGGTGTGCCCGAATCTGAAGAAGTCCGCCGAAGAAGAGGCAGCGACAAAGAGGCGAGGTAAGAAGGCGCCTGTGGTGGAAGAGGGAGCCAAGGTGGTGTGCACGTACTCGAAGCGCATTGGTGATGCTCCGCCGCCGCCGACCGCGGAGACGCATGGACCTGTGGTCGAGAAGAAGGAAGAGAACGAGGCGTTGCAGCCGGCGTAAAAGCGACAGGGAATAGGGAGTAGCCAATAGGGAGTAAAGGCGCGCCGAGACGGCGCGCCTTTCTCATTCAAGCGGACACAGCGGCATGAGACCGTCGAATCCTGTACCATTGGCATCGGAGATGATCAATGGAGCGAATGCTCGCTACGCCGGCCGATGCCGAAATTATTCTTAAGCTTTATCAACTGCGCACGGAAGCGGTGATGCGCCAGGCCCGCGCGTGGGTTGGCGGCGAGTTCTGGCCGCAAACGGCGGACGAGTTCTACGCCGTCTATGAGAATCCGCGCGATCCACACAATCCGTGGCTGCGTCAGGTGCTGACGTATTGGGAGATGGCGGCGGCGATGGTGCTGCACGGCGCTGTCTCGGCTGAGCTGTTCGTGGACTGTAACGGCGAGGGTTTTTTCCTGCTGGCAAAGTTTTCGCACATTCTGGCGGCAATTCGGGAGAAGAACCCGACCTTCCTGAACAAGACGACCGACTTGATTAGTCGTTTCTCTGCGGCGGCGCAGCGCTATGAGGTGACCTTGAAGCGCGTGGAAGCGACACGCGGCGCGCGTGCAGGGAAGTGAGAGATCAAACGGAGCTAGCGGAATCGGGTTCGATCAATATGGGGCGTGAAAAGGCGGGAGCGATCCCGGGAGGTTTGAGATGAAGCGCAGCTTCTTGATTCTGGCAGGCGTTATTGCTATGACCGTCTCGACGGCGATGGCCGCCGATTCAGCTACGAGTACCGGATGGATTTCGGATTCAATGTGTGGCGCCAAGCACGCGGGCACCGACGCCGAATGCGTGAAGCAGTGCATCAAAGGCGGGATGAAGCCCGTGTTCGTTGACGTGAGCAAGCAGGTCTGGAGCATCGACAATCCGGATACCGTGAAGGAGTTTTATGGCGATCACGTGACGGTGACCGCGACTGAAGATGCAGCGAGCAAGAGCATGCACGTCGAGTCGATCGTTGCAGCCAAGTGACGCTTTGAGGCAGACGAACCTGGTTGGTACTCGCCACCCCGGACCAAATTCTGATAGTGTCATATGGATTCTTCTCGTCCGGCGGTTGTGTGAGCTGTCTGCGGGGCGGGAAAGGCTTTGACTGAGAGCGACCGGATCATCATGGCGCGAGCAACCTGGAACGGCAGAGTCATTGCAGAGAGCGAACGGACCGAGGAACTGGACGGGGAGGTCTACTTTCCTGAGTCCAGCCTCAAGCGGGAATATTTTCGGTCCAGCTCCACCACGTCAACCCATCCCCTGAAAGGGCAGGCACGATTCCTGACCGTCGTGATCGACGGGCAGGATAATCAGGATGCCGCCT
>CAZVYV010000681.1:0-1851 GCA_964630985.1 uncultured Occallatibacter sp. | reverse complement strand
CCTGGCCGGCCACGTCGGCAAAGCGTTGCGGACGGTATTTCCTGGCCAGAACCTGATAACCCATGCTTGCACCCACTCCCAAAGCCGACCCGAATTTTCAGGTGGCCTAGAGGCGATTGTATCGCCCTAGACCGGGTCGGCCACTGGGTGGAAAACAGCTCAAAGGAACCCCGTCGTCACCTGTGCATTTCTACAGAGCCAGCCGCCGCGGATCACTTAGCCCCCCAGCCCCGCCGACCCGCGCGGAATGAAACTGTGCCCCATCCATCGGACTCTTTTGTCCGATGGGTGGGAGTCCGCGGAACTCCATGGCGACGTCTTGTTCTGCCGCACGCGCAATTCCGTTTCTTTTTAGTTCCCCACCGGCGTTACCGACCCACGGGACATGAAACGGGTGCCGATCCTGGAGTAGATTGTTCTTACGCCATTGGCACAGAGGTCGTTCGATCCTTGGTGCGCATGAGCCCGTTTTTTAGTTGGACCCGGAACCCTTGAGCACCCCGGATTGTCGCCACGGGCTGTTTTTTGAGCCCCGGAGCACGCTTCCTAGATTTCATTGATAGGGGTTCCACGCCAACGGCGCATAAGGAGCAGCAATGGAACTTCTACACCCGCATTGTGCCGGTCTCGATTTGCATAAGGAGACCGTGGTGGCCTGCATTCGTCACATGGCGGATGGCAAGGTAGCGACCGAAGTCAAGTCCTTCCAGACCACAACCGAACAGCTGATGGAACTGTCCGATTGGCTATCCTCTCAAGGCGTGACACACATCGCCATGGAAGCGACGGGCGTCTACTGGAAGCCGGTCTGGCACATTCTGTCCGACGGCGAGTTCGAACTTGTGTTGGCCAACGCCGCCCACGTCAAGAACGTGCCCGGTCGCAAGACCGACGTGAACGATGCCATGTGGCTGGCCGATTTGATGGCCCACGGGCTGATCCGAGCCAGCTTCGTGCCCGATGAGCCGACCCAGCAGATGCGCGATCTGCTGCGCACCCGCAAGCAGTTCGTGCGCGAGCGCAGCAGCCATACGCAGCGCATCCAGAAGACGCTGGAGGATGCCAATATCAAGCTCGATTCGGTCATCACCGACATCGTCGGCCTCTCCGGCCGCCGCATGATCGAGGCTCTGATCGGCGGCGAGACCGACCCAGAAGCCTTGGCGGCGCTGGCCCACGGTCGCATCCGGGCCACCAAGGCTGAACTGGAGGCCGCGCTGCGCGGACGGGTGACGGCCCATCATCGCTTCATGCTGCGCATCCACCTCAACCATCTCGACGCGCTGAATACGACGATTGCCGCCATCGACAAGGAGGTCGACGGCAACGTCGAACCCTTTCGCGTAGCCATCGAAATGCTCACCACCATCCCTGGTGTCAGCAGCCTCGCGGCCGAGGTAATGGTGTCGGAGATCGGCATCGACATGAGCCGCTTCAAGACCGAAGGCCATCTGATCAGCTGGGCCGGACTCTGCCCCAAAAACGACGAAAGCGCCGGCAAGCGCCGATCCAACCGCATGAAGAAAGGAGCGCCCTGGCTGAAGACGACGCTGATTCAATGCGCTTGGGCGGCCTCGCGCACCAAGGGAAGCTATCTCCAGGCCCAATACCTGCGCATCCGCTCCAGGCGCGGAGCCAAAAAAGCTATCGGCGCGGTCGCCGCCTCTATGCTCACCGCCGCCTACAGCATGCTCAAAGACGGCACTCTCTATCAGGACCTCGGTGCAAACCACTTCGACAACCGCGACAAAGGCAAGCAAGCGCTACGACTCGTCAACCGGCTCCAAAGCCTCGGATTCACCGTCCAGATCACATCTATGGCGGCTTAATAGAGGGTTTATTTCTTCCTAG
>CAZVYV010000680.1:0-1855 GCA_964630985.1 uncultured Occallatibacter sp. | reverse complement strand
GTGAACTACGACTACGATAGGAACGCGGATAACGTCGGACTTCTTGAAGTCGATGTGTGGGTCGAGGAGATCGTGGTAGCCGGAGCCTCAACGTTCAGCAATACGACTAGTCCTAGTGATGCTCCACAGCAAAATAATGGCCAAGTGTCTCCGCTCTCGGCTTCGCCATCAGGAACGGTGACGAGCAGCGCTATCCCGGATTTGTCTGGACCTTTTACATTCCAATGAGCCAACCTATTCCGCTTCAGTCCGTTCCGAACCAGACGACACAGGTCGTGCTGGCCAATCAGAGTTGTCAGATCAATGTCTATCAGGCGCCGACCGCGCTGTTCATAGACGTCTATGTCAACGATGCTCCGATCAGGGTCGGCATGATCTGCCAGGACAGGAACCGCATCGTCAGGCGCCTATATCTCGGCTTCGTTGGTGACTTCATTTTTGTGGACACACAGGGGACTATCGATCCAGTCTATACCGGACTCGGATCAAGATTTTTTTTGATCTATCTATCCGCGCTGGAAGCTGGTGACACTTGAGCTTTATCCAAAGAGCGCTGAGCTTTACGTTCCAACTAGGAGAGGGATCGTTCGGCGGCAGCGGGTTCAATACGGTAACGACTCCGGTCGGGCTATGGGCAGACGTTCACATCAAAAAGACCGGCACGCCGTCGATGAACAGTGCTGACATCAGCATATGGGGCATGACGCTATCCGAGATGAATAGTTTGTCTCGTATCGGATTGGTGTCCACCGCTGTCAGGAACAACATTGTAACCGTGATGGCTGGAGAGGTCGGTGGCAACATGTCACTGGTCTTTGCCGGTGGCATCAAACAATGCTGGCCGGACTTCTCAAGTTCAACTGAGGGAATTCTCAAGGTTGATGCGAGGACCGGATTGCTGGCTCAAATGCAGTCGATCGCTCCCAAGAGTTATTCTGGAGCTACAGACGTCCCGACCGTGATGGCGCAACTCGCGCAGCAGATGGGATTCACGTTTCAGAATAATGGAGTGACAGGAACGGTTCGCGACCCATATCTCCCAGGTACGGCTCGCGCTCAAGCGCTCGCACTCGCCGATATGGCTGGTATCTATGTCATATTCGACGACGACGGTGGCACCATGGCGATCGTTCCTAACAACGGAACGCGCACCGGGGCTGCGCCGGTCATATCTCCGCTTGAAGATATGAACGGATATCCGTCTTACGTCGGTCCCGGTAAGGTACAATTGGTTTGTGAGTACAACAACCAAATCAAGTTCATGGGTAAAGTCACGGTGCAGGACAGTATCATATCTGGCGCCAACCAAGCGTGGCAGGTCACTGGGATAGCACATGATCTATCGACTCGCCCCGATGGACCGTGGTTCACGACGATTCTTGGACGGAATACATTCTTGTGAATGATATAGCTAATGACGGCTATATTGGTCGTGAGAATGACACGACAAGCACGGACCTATTCAACGCGCTTTCGTTCCTAGTAAATCAAGTCATCTCCGGGAAATGGACGATAACGCTCGGTCAGGTCAAGAGCGTCTCAGGTGGTGGGGTTGCGGCGCCTGCGCTGGTCGGGGTTCAGCCGATGGTCAATCAGACCGATGGTTCCGGAAACCCTACGCCGCACGGCATCATCAACAACGTCCCGGCCTTTCGGTTGCAGGGCGGAACGGGAGCGATCATCGCTGATCCGGTGGTAGGGGACATCGGATTGTTGGCCTGCGCGATGAGCGACATCAGCGCGGTCAAGCAGAACTTGGCGCCGTCTAACCCTGGATCGTTTCGAACGTTCTCGCCTTCGGACGCGATGTACTTCGGTGCGCTGCTCGGCGGCACGCCAAAATATTATATGCAAC
>CAZVYV010000679.1:0-1859 GCA_964630985.1 uncultured Occallatibacter sp. | reverse complement strand
CTTGCCCCGGGGTTCCCCAACAATTCAATTACCGCGATGGGCAAAAGAGGAGGTTGTTCCATGTCTGCTGGTTCTCAAGCGGCACCGTTGAATCCGGGCATCGTTCTCGAAATGTTGCAGGCGCATCAACGCACAGCGGCGCTGAAGGCAGCCATTGAACTGGACATCTTCACCGCAGTGGGCAAGGGGCCCGGAGATGCGGCATCGATCGCGCGCCATGCGAAGGCTTCAGAGCGGGGCGTCCGGATTCTGTGCGATTTTCTGGTGATCAACGGCATTCTGGCGAAAGAGAACGGCCACTACAAGCACACGCCGTCGAGCGCGGCTTTTCTCGATCCTGTTTCGCCGGCATGCATGGCTTCGATGGCGGATTTCATCAGCTCCGCGGAATTCATGGAGTCAATGAATCACCTGGCCGATATTGTGCGCGCGGGTCGAACGCATTTGCCCGGCCAGGGCACGGTGGAACCAGAGAATCCGCTTTGGGTGGAGTTTGCCGAGAAGATGGCGCCGATGATGGCTCCCATGGCTGCGCCGCTGGGCAAGGTTGTGCTGAATGGGCACGAGGGTCCGGTGCATGTGCTGGATATCGCGGCGGGGCATGGGCTGTTTGGGATCGAGATTGCCAAGCAAAACCAAAATGCGAAGGTGACGGGGCTGGACTGGGCGCCGGTGCTGCGCGTTGCGCTGAGGAATGCGGAAAAGGCCGGCGTGAAGGATCGCTACGACATGCTGCCGGGAAGCGCGTTCGAGGTGGACTTTAAAGGGCCCTACGATGCCGTGCTGTTGACGAATTTTCTGCACCACTTTGACAAGGCGACGAACGTCGGGCTGCTGAAGAAAGTTCGCGCGGCGCTGAAGCCGGGCGGGAAGGCGGCAACGCTCGAATTTGTTCCGAATCCGGATCGTGTTTCGCCGCCGATGCCGGCTGCGTTCAGCCTGACGATGCTGGTGTCAACCGAATCGGGCGACGCATACACGTTCGCGGAACTCAAGGCGATGTACGACGAAGCGGGATTCAAAAATGTGACGGAACATCCGATTCCGATGAGCCCACACACGGTGGTGTTGGGGACGGCGTGAAAAAGGCAGGGACCAGGGATTAGGGAATAGGGACCAGGGGGCCGTGGGAGTAGTGTGGGCGAACTCGTTGCCGCTTGCGCCGCGTGTCGTGTAGCGTTACACTACTCACATGATCAAGAGCTTCCGGCACGCGGGCTTAGAGAAGTTCTTTTTCACGGGCAGCAAGGCGGGAATCCAGCCCAACGACGCGCGCAAGTTGAATATTCAACTTACGACGCTCAACAAAGCCAGGGTGCCTGCGGATATGGCTGCCCACGGCTGGAAGCTGCACGCACTGCGCGGAGACTTGAAGGGACACTGGTCAATTCAGGTGAACGGCAACTGGAGGCTTACCTTTCGATTCGAAGGGGAAGACGCAATCCTGGTCGATTATCAGGACTACCACTAGGAGGTCGAAACATGCGGCAAATGTACAATCCAGCGCATCCGGGAAGCGTACTCCGCGAATGGCTTGGGGAGATGCAGGTCTCTGAAGCGGCAGCCAAGCTGCATGTGTCGCGCGTGACCTTGTCCCGGATCCTGAACGGAAAGGCCGGGATCTCGGCGGAAATGTCGCTGCGCCTTTCCGATGCGCTGGGAACCAGCCCGACGCTTTGGATTGATCTGCAAACCCAGTACGAGCTATGGCAGGCGAGCCGCAAGCGCCGCCCCAAGATCGAGCTATTCGAGCGTGTTGCGTAACCCGGCAGAATAACTGACGTTTATGCCCGGCGGGAGCGAACAGCGGCGGCGAGTTCGGCGAGGAGCGTGCGGGTTTCGTTCCAGTCGATGCAGCC
>CAZVYV010000678.1:0-1860 GCA_964630985.1 uncultured Occallatibacter sp. | reverse complement strand
CTGCTCACACTAACCTTGTTAGAGTAGCACAGGCCACCCTAAGATGCAAACTTCTTAGACCAACGCAGATCTGAGGTTTGCAACAACAGAAGATTAGCATTTTGAAGGGGTTAGATACAAGCACCCCGGCCTGTGGAAACCCGTGCATTCTGTGGGAAACCCCGGCAGCCGGGTGCCGATCACTAGTGTCTTGGAATCAGACCTAAGTCTGTGATTCCATTCACGAAATACTGCATCGCCAGCGCCACCAACAGCAATCCCATGATCCGGACAAGAATTCGGATACCCGTCTCGCCCAAAACCCCTCGGACCCGCGCCGCCGCAGCCAGCACAAAATAAGTCACCGCCGTCGTAAAGGCGATCGCGCCCAGGATCGCTCCCATCTGCCATCCCCAAAGCGTCGGCACCTGGCCCACCAGCACCATGACCGAAGAAATAGCTCCGGGACCCGCCAGCATGGGAATTCCCAACGGCACAATGCCTGCGTCTTCTTTCGCCGCGCCCTCCTCCGTATCGCCGTGCGTTTCCTGCGTCGGAGAACGCCGCGCTTCCAGCATGTCCAGTCCAATCAACAAAAGAATCAGCCCACCGGCAATTTCGAATGCCGGCAACGTGATCCCGAACATCCTGAAAATCATTTGGCCGGCAACCGCAAAACTGGTGAGCACGATGAAGCAGGTAATCGCGCCCTTGCGCGCCATGCGCTTGCGCCGCAATGGATCCGCATGCTGCGTGATCGCCAGGAACGACGGAATCGCCGCGAAGGGATCGACAAGAAAGAAGATCGAACTGAGCGCCAGCAGCGAAAAGCGCACAATCGGCGACTGACTCAGATCGTTCAAGGCTGTCGTTGCTGGGTTGGCGAAGAGCACGCTTCAGGCTAGAACATCTATGCGGCCCGCGCCAACTTTGAACCAGGTTGCGCGCACTACAATGAATTCCTTGCTCGCCGAATCCCATCGCGACCGCTTCTCCATCGTCCTCGTGTCTCCGCGCAATCCCCTCAATATAGGAGCCGCTGCCCGGGCCATGGCCAACTTCGGATTCGCGCGCCTCGCCGTCGTCGCTCCGTACGAGCCGCATTGGCGCGAGGCGAAGTCTGCGGTCGGCGCCTCAGATCTCCTCCAAGACGCTAGGAGCACGGCGTCCCTTGCCGACGCGGTAGCCGATTGCACGCTTGTCGTCGGCACCGGGTCACTCGAATATCGCAAACCCGAGCAGCCGGTCATTTCGCTGCCTGACCTTGCGCCTCTCATTCAGAAAGACCTCGCCCGCGGCGGGCGCATCGCCCTCGTCTTCGGCTCTGAGAAACGCGGCCTGACCCAGGAAGACCTCGCGCACTGCCACATCCTCGCTGTGATTCCGACTGATCCACAACAGTCATCGATGAATCTCGGCCAGGCCGTCGCGGTCTGTCTTTACGAAATCGCCTCGCGCATCGACGAACCGCCGGCATCGAACACCAATCCGGAGCAAGCCACCGACGAAGCCACCCCCGCCTCTGCGAGCGATCTCGACCTCCTCGCCGGCGTCGTCGAGCAAACAATGCTCGCGGCCAGCTACTCGCCTGCCGCAATGCACAAGGCAAACCGTCACGATCTCGATCTTTTGCTCCGCCGGCTCGCCCTGACTCGCCGCGATGCGGGCCGCATTCTCGGATTCTTCCGGCGAGTTCTTTGGAAGATGAAACAGAACCTAACAAAGGGCGCCTGCGAGAAGCCAGATGGTACCCCCAAGTAACTCTGCCGGGGTATTGTTTTCCGCACAACACCACCAGAAACTTGCTAAAGTTGCCATCAAAGGTTCCCCATGCTGCGTCTCGCACGTCATTTCCGATCCACTCGCTTCACTGCGTCACGC
>CAZVYV010000677.1:0-1865 GCA_964630985.1 uncultured Occallatibacter sp. | reverse complement strand
TGCTGCTGGAGTTGTAGACGTAGGAACCACCTCCGCCATCCCCCACAACGTAATAACCAGCCGTCGTTGCAGTTGCTCCGGTAGTTAGCGCAGTGACCGAGAATGCCTCCAGGGCCGCAACGCTGGCGAACGAGGCTCCGGTGGAGCTCGCCACCGTTACGGTCGGGAAAGGGACAAACACGACATTCCCGTTCCCGTCGAATCCAAGGACGTTGTTCTCCCGCTGCGTCAGGCCGAGTTGCGTGTTGATCTGCTGATCGAGCGGGATCTGAAGCGCGTTGTTCGAGAGCAGGTTCACCTGCTGGGAGATCATCGTCAGCTTGTCCAACGCCTGCATGATCATGGTCCCCGTTATCGGCCCCGAGGCCGAAAAGGTCGTGTTCTGGGTGATAGGAACCCCGCGCGTTACTGTGATCTTGTCCCCGATGGAGATCGAGTTCTGGCCCCCCGGGATCATCGTGATCGACCCCGTGCTGCCCGCCCCGCCGGCAACCGAGTAGTCCGAGTTGAGCACCAGCGTGACGGGCGGGCTCGACTTGCTGTCCAAGACGAGCAGGTCCGCGGCGTTCTGAAAGACGAAGTTGACCGGGATGTTCTGCGTCGTGGAGCTGATGACGACCTGCTGCCAGGCGGAAGCCGACGGGACGGTGGCCAGGGCCATCCGCGGCGCGGCGGCGAGCAGGAGCAGGGCGAGAATGAGGCGGTGGAGGTGCTTCATCTGAGGATGTCCTTATTCTTTGGTGGATTTGTTTTCAAGCGAGAATGGGGAGACGCCGAGCTTCTCAAGTTCCTGCATCTGCTCCGTCGCGGCCTCAACCGGGCCGATGTTGAACTTCAAGCCGTGCCCAACGAGGGACTCCCCGGCTTCCTTCACCATATCGATCGCGGACTCCAAGGTGTCGCCCCAGCCGACTACGGCGCCGACCTCAACGACGTCGCGTTCTAGTGGCAAGACGTACCGCTTGCCATCGACCACCACGTAGTCGAAGAGCTTGATGTTCCGCTCGAACTTCTCTGGGTAGTCGATCGTCTGGACGTGGCCGTTGGCCCACGTGCTCTTGAGGACGATCTGGGCCCCGAACTTGCCGGCCGGCTTTGGGTCAACGACCGTCCCGCCCGCCCCTTCCCAGAGGATCTCGGCTAGGTTGAGGTAGAACTCCTGGTAAAGCTCAGATGGCGGCGAGCCGGCGCGAGTGCAGGCGTCGATCTGGTAGGGGAGCTTGTCCGGCCCGATGCGGATCTCATTTGATAGGAACCCGCGGTAGCCGTAGCGGCGAAGGTACGGGGCCATCACCTCGTTCCAGCGGCGCAGCGGCTCGGGGATATCCGCCCAGTTGACGAACTCCGAGCAGTAGCCGAGATCTTTGACCTCGATTCCGATCAGCGTCTTGGTCGGGTACTCCCCGTCGATGCAGTAGATGTCCGTGCCGACCTCCACGCGGTCGGGCAGGTCGTCCTCGACGATGAAGGGCTGAACGTCCTTGAAGGCGCCGAGCTCGAACTGGAGGTGGTCGAGCTTGCTGCTCACGGCCTCCGGGTTGGGGGCGAAGAACGTCTCGGTCAGGCCGCGCCACTTGTTGATCTTGATGTGCTGATCCTTGTGCTCGGCGAGGTGCTTCCTGAGCGCGTCCATCCCGGTGACGATCTTCCAGGGGGCGACGGGCAAGCCCTCCTTCTCCATGATCTCCTTGCAGACCTCCCGGTACTGCTCCAACTCCTCCCCGTTGCGGGCGCCCCAGACGCGCTTGCCGAGCTTCTCCAGGTAGATTTGAAGGGAGGCGAATCCGATGTCGGGGAAAACCCACAGGTCCACCTCGTCGATGTGATCGTAGATGGCCTCGATCTTCTCCACTCCGGGGATGCCG
>CAZVYV010000676.1:0-1865 GCA_964630985.1 uncultured Occallatibacter sp. | reverse complement strand
TCATAATGTTAATATGTTAAAATTCCAGCAGGTATACTAATAATGGTACTATTATTTGTTGTACCACTATAAACACCAAGGTATCGCTGTTCCGCTGGAATTGATGTAACTAGTGGAGAACTCAACGGATCAACAGCAGGCCAACGATTAGTCCCCCACCAAGTTGGAGCAGTAGAAGTAAACAAAGAATTTGTAATTGGAACAACTCCATTAGTATCATAATACACAGCATTGTGATAATAGTCCCAGTTGGCTGTGATCGTATGTGTGCTGTTTGCATCTGTATAGAGTTGCTGAAAAGCATACTTACCTGAAAGAAAAACTTGATCCCCAGCAGAAACTGTTACTGCTTCGCTTAGTAAAAGATTACTTATAGTCCCAGCAGAGTAAGGATAGATGATATACCCATTTGTTGGATACAACAGATTAGTCCCACTAGGATCCATAAATGCAAGATTGTATGCTATTGTACCTCCACCACCGCCGGGCATGTAGTACATTACAGTGGCGTTTATGTTTGTAAAATTGCCTGCTAAGTTAGTTGTATTGACTTGATTGGATATACACAACCCAATAGGTGATGGATACACACCAGCACTACCATCATTGCCACCAGACTTAGGATAGTCCCAAACATAATTCGTTGGACTCACTCCATAGTACTCGTTATTATAGGCAGGATACCCTAACTGAAATATCATTGAAGCTGTGTTGCTAGGATAGCCAGTATAATATGCGTAATTTGAATTTGTGGTACCTATAACATTGCCTACAACATTCATGTGAGAAGACCATCTTTGAAAGACTATTGGTTGATAAGCATTGCCGATTAAATTACGTAAAAAAGTTTCATGAGACTGACTACCGAAAAACCCATCCATAACAATATAATCAGCACAAACATTCTCTTCAAACAGATTGATCATTGGATGTGCGTTATGTGCGTCTATATCCATAGCTGCATTGTTTGTAAAGAAATTACCAATAAAAGCATTGCCACAGACACCAGGAGTTAACTCTATTCCGGGTTGTAGACCATCAGCAAATATTGAGTTTTGAAACAAACAATTACCATCAGTTTGCAATTTAAGTCCAGAATGGTTTAATCCAACACCTTGAGCATACCTAACAGTGTTGTATGAAAACAGGCAGTGACAACTATTAAACAATTGTACCACATACCCATTACCCCACGTAAAGGTACAGTTTGTAATCCAAGAATACCTAAGCAAAGAACAATTCACTGCAACACCAGCAGTACCAAATGTACCTGTAATAGGATTAGATTGTGTAACTGTTAAGTTCTCCATACCAACTGCACCAATAGTCGGCGATCCATTCCCATACCATCCTGCAACTAACGAAGCATTGTTGGTCACTGTAAAGATAAACGGGTCTGAGACTGTGACTGTATTACCACTTATACCAGTAATAACTTCGTCTTGACTTATACCTACTAAAGAACCTGCTGGATCAAACACAGGAAAGGAAGGTACACTAATCTGAGTACCATAAATGTCTACAGAGTCGCCAACTTCAATATACAAAGGAGGATTCTGTGAAGTCTGAAAACTTGTTTGCCCAGCATACAGACCGTTTGTAATATTATCACTCACTCCATATGCCGAGTTATTCCAAGAATATCCAACAAAGATATACCCATTACCTGAAAGGATTATGATTGAGTTGGTATTCCCTCTAAGAGTTACACCATTCTTATTCAATGAAATAGTCCCAGTAACAAGATAATACCCATTTGGAAGATAAACAACTTGATTTGTAGTTGCTGCACTGATTGCAGAATTGATTGCTGAGGTGGTGTCTGAGTTGCCAGTGTTGTCTGCGTTATAAGGAGTTTGAGTAAC
>CAZVYV010000675.1:0-1871 GCA_964630985.1 uncultured Occallatibacter sp. | reverse complement strand
TCTCTCCGCCGCGTTATCATGAAAAACCGGCGGCGCTCAGCGCTTCCGCGTTCTGGAGCAGATTCCGGCTCAAACAAGGAGACTCGCACGTGCAAGGCAAGCTTGAACTGATGATGGGACCTATGCGCAGCAACAAGACTGCGGAACTGCAGCGCCGCGCCGATATGCGGCGCCAGTACGCCAAGCAGCATGTGATGGTGCTCAAGCCCAGCGACGATACCAAAGGCGGGCCGGGCGTGGTTGAAAGCCGCAACCCCAACGGCGGCGGCAAAATGAGCGCCGTCGAATTCCGAGCCACCGATCCATGGGAGGTGCTCGGCGCGATTCGCGAGACAGAGCAGAAGATCGGCAAGAAAGTGGAATGTATCGCGATCGACGAAGGCCAGTTTGTCGATCAGCTTTTTCTATTCGTGAAACATCTGCTGGATGCCGGACACGATGTTCTTGTCTGCGGCCTCGACCTCGACTTTCGCGCCATGCCCTTCGGCGAGATGCTCAACCTTACGTGGCTGGTGAACGCTTACGGCGGCAGCATTACAGAGTGCATGGCCTATTGCAGTTGTGGAGCGCGCGCTCTCTACTCGCAGCGACTGATTGACGGCAGACCTGCGGCCTTTGACAGTCCCATCAAGGTTCCGGGCGACTCCTACGAGCCGCGCTGCGCCGAGCACTTCGTTCTGCCGGGGCGTCCGCGCTAATTTTCTTCGTCCATCGCCCGCCGGCGCCGGACCCGTGCCGGACTCAGCGCGGAACTCCGCGATGGCGGGGGGTTGGTGCATTTGTGGGCGCCTTGATGGGCGAAACCGGCAGGCAAATGCAGAAGGTGGCTCCCTCGCCCATTTTGGTCTCAAACGTCCTCAGTCAGCGACCTGAGTCAGCTGGCCACGACGGAGAGCCCTGCGCTTGATGAGCAGGAAGAACACAGGAACCAGAATCAGGACGTGGATGGTGGAAGTAATCATTCCGCCGACGATAGGGGCGGCAATCGGCTTCATCACGTCGGAGCCAATGCCGGTTTCCCAAAGAATCGGCGCGAGGCTCAAGATGACTGCTGTCACGGTCATCAGCTTGGGGCGCAGGCGCTGAACCGCGCCGTCGATGACAGCTTGCAGCAAACCAGCTTCCGTCATCGGCGCATCCTGCGCCAGCCGTTGCTTGAAAGCCTCATCCAGGTAAACCACCATCACCACGCCGGTCTCGACCGCAATGCCGAAGAGCGCGATGTAGCCCACCCATACGGCGACGCTGAAGTTGTAGCCGAGCGCCCATTGCAGCAGTAATCCACCTGACATGGCGTAGAGAGTGGGGAAGATGAGCACCGCGGCTTCGGCGGCAGATTTGAAGACGAGATAAAGCAGCAGAAAGATCACGAAGAAAACGATCGGCAAAATAATCGTGAGCCGCTGCTTGGCGCGCATCTCAAACTCATATTCGCCAGCCCAGCGCCAGCTGTATCCCGCAGGCAGAGCGAGCTTTTCGCGGATCAACTTCTCTGCGTCGTTTACATAGCCGCCGTAATTGTGCGTATTCAGATTGAGATAGACATAGCCGGTCAATGAGCCGTCCTCGTCGCGGATCATGGCGGGACCGCGCGAGTAGTACACGCGAGCTACTTCGCTGATGGGAATCTGCTCGCCCGAAGGAGTGGGAATAAGCGCCTGCGAGATCGCTTCCGGATGGTCGCGATAGTCGCGCTGATAGCGCACGGCGATCGGAAAGCGCTCTCGGCCTTCAACATTTTGCGCAATGTCGGCTCCGCCGATCTCGGATGTGATGACCTGCTGCACGTCAGCGACGGTGAGGCCGTAGCGCGCGGCTTCAGGCCGGTTCACGTCAACATTCAAATAGAATCCCTGCGCAACGCGCTCCGC
>CAZVYV010000674.1:0-1872 GCA_964630985.1 uncultured Occallatibacter sp. | reverse complement strand
ATCAAAGCCGCCGAGCGCGAAGCCCGAATCGCAGCCCGCCAGCGTGGCGAAGTGGTTACTGCTATTATGTCTCACGGCGCTGGCCGGGCTTGGATTCTCGAACTCCTCGAAGCTTCACACGTGTTCGCTTCGTCCTTCTCCGACACCCCCACCCGGATGGCTTTCAACGAAGGCGAGCGTAACATCGGCCTACGTCTGTTCAACGACATCGTCGGCAACTGCCCCGATGAATATATCACGATGATGAGAGAACGCAATGAGCGAGACAGAGCAAGCGACGCCAGACGCGAGTCAGCCGGCGAGGGACTCAACGGGGACGCTGCTGAACCAAGCCTCGACGACGCCGACGGAGTCTACCGACACCCCAGCCTCGACGGAGACGCCGGCGGACAAGTCGCTACTGAATCAGAGTGATGCCGATTCTGGCGTCCCTGAGAAGTACGAATTCAAGCCCCCAGCGGATTGGGCTGAGAAGGGCTACGAACTCGATGACAAGATTCTCACCGAAGCCGAGCCGATGCTGCGTGAGATGGGCCTATCGCAGACCAACGCGCAGAAGCTCGTAGAGTTCTACGCCAAGCAATCCATGGCGCAGTATGAGGAAGGCCTCGCAGCCGCGAAGAAGCAAAACGATGACTGGCGCGCTGAGGCCAACTCGCACCCCGACCTCAAGGGCAAACTCGCTCCCGGTGGCGAGGTTGTCACCCGCATCTCTCGTGTGATCGACTCTCTCGGTCCTGAACTCTCGAAGGGATTTCGTGAGGCTATGGACTTTACCGGCGTGGGCAATAACCCCGCGTTCATCCGTGCGTTCGACAAACTCGCACAACGACTCTCTGAGGGCACAAGTGTGACAGGCGGGAAGCCTAGTCCGTTGGGTCAAACAAACAAGCCAAATGGCGGAACCCCTGGGTCTCGCATTTGGCCAAACCTCCCATCAGGATAATAGCCAATGGCAACCCTAGGCGCTGTCGCACTCACCTACGCCGACTGGGCGAAGCGGCTCGATGACGATTACCACATCGCACAGATCATCGAACTCCTCTCCCAGACGAATGAAATCCTCGACGACATGATGGTTGTCGAGGGGAATCTCCCCACCGGTCACAAAACCACAGTTCGCACGGGCTTGCCCCAGGCAACGTGGCGCTTGCTGAACCAAGGCGTTCCCAATGCGAAGTCAACCACCGCCCAGATTGTCGATACCTGTGGTAATCTGGAAACTTACTCGGTTATCGATAAGGACATCGCTGACCTCAATGGCAACACGGCTGACTTCCGTCTTTCCGAGGTCCGAGCCTTTCTTGAAGGCATGTCTCAGCAGGTGGCTTCTACACTCATCTACGGGAATCAGTTCGTCAACCCTGAGAGATTTACTGGTCTGGCTCCTCGATACTCAACGGTCACGTCCGCGAACTCCCAAACCGCCGCGAACGTCCTGAATGGTGGTGGCACCGCCTCGACCAACACCTCCATCTGGCTCGGAGTGTGGGGCTCGGACACTGGCCATGCCACGTTCCCCAAGGGCAAAATCACCGGCCTCCAGCACCGCGATATGGGTGAGTGGCCGGTGCAAGACGCCTCTGGGAACACCTATCAAGCCTACCGCGATCACTTCAAGTGGGAGATCGGCTTTGTCCTCAGAGACTGGCGATACTGGGCTCGCATCTGCAACATCGATGTCACCCAGCTTACCGGTGTCGCAGCCGCGAACCTCATCAACCTCATCGTTCGGGCTCTCTACCGCCTTCCGACCGCACCCGTTTCGGCTACCACCATCCAGACCTCGGATTCCCCCGAAGTCCGAGCCAACATGGGCCGAACCGTCATCTACTGCAATCGTGTGATTCGGACCTATTTGGACCTTCAAGC
>CAZVYV010000673.1:0-1875 GCA_964630985.1 uncultured Occallatibacter sp. | reverse complement strand
TTGCCGTCTGTGCGTTCCAAAAGTCTTCGGCAGTCGCGTTCGCGTATTCGTGCGCTTTCAGGTAGGCCTGCACCCCTTCGCGAAAAGTCTCCTCACCCACATAGTTCTCCACCATCAGCAGCACTTCGCCGGCCTTACCGTAGGCGATCGAGTCGAACATCTGGTCGATCTCATCGGGTGTGTCAGCCTTGGCGCGGATGGCGCGCGTGGTCGGCTGCGCGTCGATGTCGAGCGTGTCCTGTTCGTCGCTGGCCACCTCCTCGGGCATGTTCCACTCGGGATGCATCGCAGCGACAGGCTTCGCTTCCATCCAGGTTGCAAAGCCTTCATTAAGCCAAATGTTGTCCCACCACTGCATCGTCACCAGATCGCCGAACCACTGGTGCGCCATTTCATGGGTGACATCGATCGCCGCGTTCCGCTGTGCGGCAATCGGAGCGGTTTTGGGATCGATGAGCAGGTCGGATTCGCGGAAAGTGATGGCGCCGAAGTTTTCCATGGCGCCGGCCTCGAAGTCGGGAACGCCAATCAGGTCAAGTTTCTTGAGCGGATAGTGAATACCGAAGTAGTCGTCGTAGTAGTGGAGCGCGAATTTGGCGACTTCAAGCGCAAACGGCGTGAGCGCGACCTTGTCGGGAGTGGCGCAGACGCGAATATCGACGTCGTCCTCGCGCGCCCCAGTGCACTGGAAGTCGCCGACGAGGAAGGCGACGAGATACGTGGACATTTTGGGCGTGGTGTCAAAGACCAGCGTATGTTTTTCGGGCCCCGGGCCCGGCGTATCGGCCACGATTGGAGCGTTCGAGATCGCGGTGTCAGGGGCGTCGATGACGAGAGAGATATCGTAAGTCGCCTTGAAGGCGGGCTCATCGAAGCAGGGAAAGGCGCGGCGCGCATCGGTCGCTTCGAATTGAGTCACGGCGTAGTTGCGGCGAGCGGTCCTGGAAAGATAAAAGCCGCGCAGCTCGTTATTCAGGATGCCGGTGTAGTGGATATTGATGGTTGCATGGCCGGCAGGCACGGTGTTGGCGAACGCGAACGTAGCCTGCTGCTTATCGGCATCGAGGCTGATGGTACCTGTTTGCTGAGGGCCGCTCGGGAAAATGGTCACCGACAAAAAGGTGATCTCGATGGCGTTCAGCGTAATCGAGCGAGTGGGCACGCCGATGTTGACGTCGATCGCTTCTTCGCCGGAGAATGTGGCGGCTTTAAGTTCGGGCGCGAACTTGAGGGTGTAATGCGTGGGGATGACGGTCGTGGGCAGCCGCTGAGCGAAAGTGAGGCGGGGATTTAGAAGAGCAAGGACCGCAAAAGCCGCCACGGCGCCGAATGCGGCGCGAGTGCGAATAGTAGAACGGCAAAACTTCATCGGGAACCTCGCAGATTGCGATGCGAAACGGTCGTGCAACTCTTGCCGACTGCTGCGAATCTTGCGATGCGGCCGATCGCTGAGATTCATCGAACGGCGCGTCTTTCGATTCTCGCACAGGGCTAGCTGATCTGTGCAGGCGCCAGTTTGGGCGTGATGGCATTGATGATCAGCAGGGCGAGCAAGTAAGCCAGGCACGCCGTGACGAAGAGTGGCACGTAACTATGGGTGAGTCCGACGACGTAGCCGGTGGCCAACTGAAACAGTACGCCGCCGATGGCTCCTGCCATGCCTCCGATGCCGATGACGCTGGCGACAGCGGCTTTTGGAAATAGATCGGAGGGCAGGGTGAAGAGATTGGCGGACCACCCCTGGTGCGCGGCGGTGGCCAGGCCAACTACTGCGACCACGAGCCACAGGTGATGGAGATATGGCGCCAAAAAGACCGGAAGCACGGACAGGGCGCAGATCAAGAGAGCGGTTTTGCGGGAGAAATTCGCGCTCTT
>CAZVYV010000672.1:0-1880 GCA_964630985.1 uncultured Occallatibacter sp. | reverse complement strand
GTGATGATGCGTTCGCCGAATTGCATATCCAGAAGCGGTCTCATAATCGTCAAAATAGAAACGTGGAAACGAGGGCGAGCGAACCTAAAGTGAAAGCTACGGCGAGCAACTCCGGTACACGGAAGAGCCGCATCTTGGCGTTTACGGTTTCGAGCAGAACAATGGCACAACTTAAGAGAAGCAGCTTCGCAAGCAGCCAGCCGATACCGATGAGAGCGCCAAAACCGAACCACGTAGGCTGCAGGCCTATCGGCCAGAAGCAGTTGATCAACAGGGTCATCAAGACCAGTTGCTTGATGGAGGCTGCCCATTCAACGAGCGCGAGGTAGGGCCCTGAGTACTCGAGGATCATGGCCTCGTGGATCATCGTCAGCTCGAGGTGGGTGGCTGGGTTGTCCACTGGAATCCGGCCCGTCTCCGCAATCAACACCATCGCGAGCGCAGCGAAGGCAAACATCTGCGCGGGGGCAAGAAAGCGCCAGGTTTGCCCGATCGCGGCTCCGGCAATCTCCGTCAGGCCTGTAGATCCGGCGCCGATGGCCACTGTGAAGATGGCCAGCATCATGGCAGGTTCTGCCAGAGCCGAGATGGTCATCTCGCGGCTGCTGCCGAGGCCGCCGAATGAGCTGCCGGTATCGAGTCCAGAGAGCGCCAAGAAGAAACGCCCGAGTCCAAGCAGATAGATGACGGCCAGCGCGCCACCAAACAATCCGAGCGGTGCGTCGGCGGCGACCATGGGAATCATTAGGCCCGCCAGAATTGTGCTGAAGAAGACAATCCAAGGCGTTGCTGCGAAGATCCACGATGCGGTCTCTGGAATCACCATGTTCTTGCGAAAGAGTTTGAAAAGATCCAGGTAGGGCTGAAAGATGCCGGGACCCCGCCGTGTTTGCAACCGCGCCTTGAGCGTTCGAATCACTCCGGTGACCAGCGGCGCCAGCGCCAGCAGAAGGAAGAACTGCGCTCCGGATTCGATAATTCGGGTCACCACTCGCTCCATCATCCGCGCACCCCAAACAACAGCAACAGGATCAAGGTGATGAAGATGTAAGCGAGATAGGCGTTAATGCTGCCCGCCTGAATGGCCCGCATGCGCGTTGCCGCGGCCATAATCCGCTGCCGCAGCGGCTCGTAGAAGTGTTTTTCAAATGTAGGCTCGATCTCGCTCTCGAAGCGGATCGCGCTGGGGTAGTAGGGGGAAACTTCGTACTCAGCCTGGATCTCGCGGCGCGGGCGATAGAGGGCGGAAAAGATCATGCGCAGCGGCTTTGAGAAAGCCGTTGCCGTGTATTCGTTGTCGGCGGTGAGCCCTGGGAGGCCGCAATCCCAGGCCGGCCCTCCAACACTGCGACGCCTCCAGCGAATCGCCAGCGGAAGCGCAAATGCCGCGCCGGCAAACAGGAAGAGCAACGCCATCCCAACGGTCGATATGGTGCCGCCGTGTGGCGTTCCCGGCGAGAGCGCCAGGCCGCGAGCCGTTACCATCGCCGAACTCGCGCTAACGCCAAGCGTCTGCTGCGTGATGGGATCGAAGACTCGCATGAGCCATGTGGCGCCCAGGCCCAACGCGACGCATCCCACCGCAAGGACCGACATACCAGCAAGCATTGAAGGTGTCGCTTCTTTGGCATCCGCAGCTTGCTCGCTGCGCGGAAGCGCGAGAAACGGAATCGCAAAGGCCTTGACGAAACAGGCCGCTGCCAGAGCTGCCGTCAGTGCCAGCAGTGAGCCAGCGACGGGGAACATTAGCCGTGTCAGGCTCTGCGTTGTGCCGAAGCCAGCGAGCAGTGCTTGGTAAGTAAGCCACTCGCTCACAAATCCGTTAAGCGGAGGCAAACCAGAGATGGCCACAGCACCCACCAGGAAGCAAATGGCTGTCA
>CAZVYV010000671.1:0-1888 GCA_964630985.1 uncultured Occallatibacter sp. | reverse complement strand
AGCAGCCAGGGCGCGCACAGCGGCCCGCGCCATTGCCTTGCCGAATCTTCAGTATATCAGTGATTGGCGGCTTCCATCGGGTCTGGCCCGCCAGCGAGCGGCACGCGCATCCGGGCCTCGTAATGCGCCCCGCCCGCGGCAAGATGGCTCTCATACAGCACAAACTCTGTTGCCGTGAAACGCGTGAATGCAGGCTGGCTGCGAATCTTGCTCTTCAGCGCGCGCAGCTCCGTTCCTCGTCCGTGTCCTTTGGCCCGCGCCAAGGTAATGTGCGGATGAAACGGCCGCGTCTCCACCGCGAAGCCACATGGGCCCGTCGCCGCCACGACACTCCTTTCGAGTGCAGCGAGCTCAGGCGCTACGGTCACATCCGCGAAGAACACGCCGGCGCGATCGAAGCAGCCGAGTGCGCCTAATTTGACGGGAACCGGCGAAGCGCACACCCCGATCAGGCGCGCCTTCAGGCAGTCCAATTGCTCCGGTATGGCATTGCCCAGGAACTGCAGCGTGATATGCCAGGACTCCGGTGCGGTCCAGCGCAATCGGCTCTCGGGCCCGGCGCTCTCGCCCTCGCGTAGCCGCGCGATCACCTTGCCGAGTTCGCGCGCTACCGCATCCGCCAACGGGATTGCGACGAACAGCCGCATACGGAGCCAGTCTAAATCCGGGAGATGAACGCACCCGCAGCGCGGGCATGCAACCTCATCTCGAGGCGCACGCCGCGCGCAGCAGCGGGGTGAATTCTACTTCGACGCAGGTGGCGTGCCGGGCGCCGGCGCATCATGACCTGGAGGTGCGCTCCCGGCTGGCGGTGCGCCAGGCCCGTGTTCCTGCGGAGGCACGAAGTTCTCGGGCATCTGGTGGCCGCGATGGCATGTTCCGCACGTCACCTTCATGCCCATCGCGTCCGGATCCATGGCCGACGCCTTGCTGATATAGTCCGCGTTGATCTGCTCTGTCATTGTGAGCATGATCCTCGCGATCTTCTTGTCATCCTTGGAGTCGTCGGCGAAGTTGAGCTGCGGCCTTCCATTGGGCCCCACTTTTTTGGGGTCGGCCGCGTGGCAAAAGTCGCAATGCACGCCGAGCGACCCGGCAATGCCCTCCATGATTTCGTGTACCTGGTCGCCGGTCAGGTTCTTCGGCAGCACCTGGAGGTTGGTCGGCGCCGGTAGGTTGCGCATCGGTCGGCCAGCGGGCGGTGCGGGCGCAGTCTGCGCGGCCGGCGGGCTGGCTTGCGGCTGATCTTGCGTCGCTTGCACTCCAGTTGTGGTGGCAAGCACGGCTGCGGCCATCAGGGCTACCGCGGCGGCGGGTGGGAGCAGGGAAGTGAGTTTCACTTGGCTCGGTTCCTCTCAGGTCCTGGTCGCGGACCTTGGGTTAGCTACGGATCAGTTTACGTATCGACCCCTCCCGAAGGAAGATCGATTTTCCCTGAATCTTTTTGGGGCCAGAAACACATTCGTTTTCGGGCAGCACAAAGCGCAAAGGCAGGTCGACGGCATGACGGATGCCGATGCGGCGCGTCACCAGTATGCGCGTGACGCGGAATCCGTCATCTCGCACTTGCAAAGGCGAATGAGGGTCGAGCAAATCGAGGCCATTTTGCGCCTTGCGAGTGATTCCCATTGCCTCACACAGCCGGCCCGGGCCGCCTGTGAGGTCGCACGGCGCGGCATCCGGGGGCAGGCCGCGACGGCGAGCCATCTGTTCCAACCCGGCGACGGGTTCGACCGCGCGCAGCAAGATTCCCCCTCCCATGCCTTCTTTTTCGCAGGAGAAATTCATACAGTAATAGCGACCGTAGATGAAGTAGACATACGCATGGCCTGGTGGCCCGAAAAGGACTTCGTTACGCGGCGTTGGCCCGCGATGCGAGTGCGCCGCG
>CAZVYV010000670.1:0-1890 GCA_964630985.1 uncultured Occallatibacter sp. | reverse complement strand
ACCGCCCCGCCGACATACCCGGCGCCTCCGACAACTAGAACTTTCATCTTGCCTCCAGATGACTCAACAAAACATTCACCACCGTATCGGCTACGTTGTTACGCAGATACTCTACTGGCGCGGCCCAAAACGTCTTGCTCTCCGTCACCAATTTGACCGACTCGGCCACACGCTCAACACCGGAGAGAACGCTCGCACCGGCCTCCAGGCACTCAGGCCGCTCGGTGTAGTCGCGCAGAGTCACATTAGGAACGTGGAGCAAACTGCATTCTTCCTGCACCGTGCCTGAATCGGAGAGAACACATTTGGCACTTCGTTCGAGCGCAATGAAATCGAAAAAGCCAAAAGGACTAACGAACCTTACTTGACTGTTACCGAAAATATCCGGCGGAGAAGTCCTGCCCAACGTGTCTATCCGCTGGCGTAAATGCGGGTGAGTGCTGACGATTACCGGAATACCGTACTCAATCTGAATTTTATTCAAAGACCTGATGAAACTCCCGAGCCTGCCATAATCATCCACATTCTCCGCTCGGTGCAAAGTGACAAGAAAATATCTCGTTCGAACGATACCGAGATCGGTAAACACAACCACCGAATTGTCAATTCGCCCACTGAAGTATTGGATCACTTCCCAAATCGGATTCCCTATTACGAAAATTCTTGACGAATGAACCCCTTCAGCCAACAAATTCTGCCTTGACCTCTCTGTGTATGGCAAGTGGACAGTGGAACAATGATCAATCAGACGGCGGTTGACCTCCTCAGGTGAGGTCGGCGAATAAGAGCGGTTGCCGGCTTCCATGTGGTATACAGGGATACCCATGCGCGCGGCAACGATGGCAGCAAGCGAAGAGTTGGTGTCACCGAGGACGAGAACGCGATCTGGACGTTCCCGTTCCAAGATATGCTCGATAGCCGGAAAGGATACGGCGATCTGTTGGCCAAACGATCCAGACGCAGTGAGCACGTAATTTCTATCTCTGATTCCCAGGTCGCTAAAAAACTGAGTCGAAAGAGACGGATCAGGATTCTGCCCGGTATTGACCAGGATGTGGTTTTTCCGTCCAACCGCCTCATCGATCAGCGGGATCACTCGACTCAACCGAATAATCTCAGGACGGGTGCCGAGGATGGTGAGAATTTTCATCGCTGCTCCTTCGCCATCTCCTCAACCATCTGACCGATGCTCGGCGGCGCGGCATACCCAGCGGCCTGCCACAGTGCAAGGTTCCTGCCTGGGTTCATGGTGGTCAGGGTCCGGTCCACGCGGATCAGCGCCTCGCAGTCATCAATCAGCAGATCGTGGCGATGATAATGGTAAGCGAACTTGCGGAGGAGTTCAGCTTTGGCCAACGGGGCGGCGGGTACGATGTGGCTAACTGGGGGGAGTGAGTCGAAGACATCCGTTCCCGCCTGCATGATCCCATGGCAGAGTTTGGCGAACGCCAGCGTAGCCACCCCATTCCAGAGGTGATTGGTGTAAGCGTTGACCGTCGCATTCTCCGGCTGGCCAAGAAACCAGCCGAGAAGCGACTGGGGGCCACCTGAGCCGCCTTGGCCGATTATGGAACAACGCAAATGACGGACCCTGGGGGAGTGGACCTCACCAAGAGACTTGGTCTTGCCATAGACGTCGAGCGGATCATGAGGGGAAAGTTCGTCGTGTTGAACAGCAGACTGACCGGTGCCTGAGTACACGCAATCGGTGGCGATCTGGAGAACTCGGGCGCCGGTTCGCTCGGCAGCCTGGGCGAGCAAGTACGGGAACAGCGCGTTGACCTGCACCGCCCTCTGAACACTAGCCTGGTCCTGCTCGTCGATCCTCGGCTTGATGACCCCGATGCAGTTGATCGCGTAGTCGGCGCCGTCGAGCAGGCAGGCCAGTTC
>CAZVYV010000669.1:0-1891 GCA_964630985.1 uncultured Occallatibacter sp. | reverse complement strand
TCTCGCCCATGAGCCAGCCCACGGTGACGCCGTCCTGGAAGAGCGAGTTCATCCACGGATAGGGATGCGGATTGTTGGGCGCTGTCGAACCGTAAACCGTGTTGCAGCCGGTGTGCGCGGCCATCGCCATCACGCTCATGCCATTGGCAAGGCGTCCGTCGATGGGCTGCAGATTTTTATGATTGAAGGCTTCGGTGAGCAACACCGCGGCAATGGCCTCTGCCAACTGCGCGTCGGTGATTTCGCCATGTTCTGCTTCGTAGGCCGCAATGCGCGTCTTCGTGTCCTTCGTGTCTTCACCGCCAAGGCCCATCACCAGGTGCGCGATGGCCTGACGCAGCCGGTCATAATCCTCAGCGCAGCTTTCCTTGATGGCCGCCAGGCGGGCCGCGCCGGTTTTCTCAAGCTCGCCGGCCTTTGCAATAAAGCGATCACTCTTGGCGTGGTAAACGGGGCGCATATACGCTTCGGTAACGGCGGCAATCGAACGCAGCACGCTCTTTTCGCCGCAGCCTGCGCAAGCGCCGTCGCCCGCTACCAGCGCGTCGTAGTTTGTCCGCACCATCAGCATGTTGCGCAGCGTGGCAGTCTTCGAGTCCGCCGGATTGGCGCCGTTATAGAGACCGAGGAACTTCTGCGCGGTGTCAGGCAGCAGGTTCAGGAAGGCCGTGCCGGTTTCATGCTCGGCGTTCACGTCTTCAGTCTCCTGCACCATCTTCAGCGCCATGTGGTCGCCGCAGGCCGTAACGCAGGCCGCGCAGCCCTTGCACAGGTCGCTGACGAAAATGGAGAAGATGCCGCCGGAACCAGGCGTCTTGCGCTCAGGAGACGAGAAGATGGCGTTCACCTTCTGGTAGGCCATCGGCACCTTGTCAACGATTGAGAAGAATTGCGCCTTGGCTTCGGCCGAGAAGCCGTCAACGGACTCGGTGACTTCGCGAATGATTGTAGGCAGAGGCGTCCCGGTCTTGATCTCGGCTACCATCCGCTGGCGCGTGAGCTTGTCGATTTCGGGCAGCTTGTCGAGCATCTTTCTGCGTTCGACCGGATCGGCGACGTAGCGCGTGACCGCGGTGCCGAGCAGCGTGCTCAGATCCTGCGAGCAGTTGGGAAGGGCCGTATCCGGACAGACGGAGATGCACTCCATGCACTGTGTGCAGTTCTCGGGAATGTAGAGAGGCGTCTCGCGCCGCGCAACGTACTTTGAAGCTGTATCGCCCGTCCCCGCGGCGATGACGCCCATTGCGGAGAGCGGCGTGGCCGGTTGGTTGTAACCGAAGTTTGAGCGGAACTCCGCATCGAAAACATTGATGGAAGAAACCGGCGTGCGGGGAGCCTGTCCAGCCGGAGGCGGTGTGCTGCGGCGCATTGCAGGCACGGTGCTTGCGCCCACTTCAACAAAAGCCGGCGCCTGCGCCAGAATCGGCAGCAAGGCCTGGCCGCGCAAGCTGGAGTGATCGGCAGCCGCGACGTCGCCGATGGCGATTTCTTTCACGCGCTCGAAGCCCTGGGTCATGACTTCCATGTTCGACTTCACGACTGCGTCGCCCAGCTTGCCGAACTTCTTCACGTACTGCTTGAACACAACGTCGCGATATTGCTCCTGTGTGATGCCGAACTCCTGCAGCATGGGGCTGACGGCAAAGAATGCACCGAGGAAGGCATTGCCCTGCATACGCAGTTGCAGATCGGCGCGGTCGGTAGCATTGCGCGCGATTTCAAAGCCGGGCAGGGTGAAGACGCGAATTTTCTTCTGAATGATCTGCTGGCGCGCCCAGATGGGAAGATTTTTCCACGCGTGCTCGCCATCAACGTCCGACTCCCACACCAGGCTTCCGCCTTCCTGCATGCCATCAAGCGGATTCGTATGCGTGAACGCCTTGGGATCGCA
>CAZVYV010000668.1:0-1899 GCA_964630985.1 uncultured Occallatibacter sp. | reverse complement strand
GACCGCCGGCACCGGTTGCACATAGCGCCCCGGCTGCACATACAGGGCATCCGCGCGCGGAACCCGCACATCGGCCCACCAATACCACGGTGATACGCCGATCTGCTCCGAAAGGTCGTAGATCCCGTAGATGGTGCCGCGCTTGTCCGCCCCGGCAATCACCAGCGCCCGGCGCACTCCCTTCATGGGGTGCTCCACCACCGTCGTCACGGATGACTCCCACTGGCCTGTAATCCCGCTGACGTCCAGCTTGTGCCTCTTGATGAGCGAGTCAATCAGCGGACTCTTGCCAATGGTCCCAATCAGCACCAATTCATCCGTTGCCGGGGCGTCGCTCTTGATCATCGGTGCATTGTGCCCGGTCACCCGCCCCACGTCCTCGCTCAAATCACCCGCGGCTCTGACTACCCCCGGCCAGTCCGAATCGCTCACCACAATCGGAATTGCCTTGCCGTTTGCCGCCAGCGCGAAATCTCCCTGCGCCGGCGTGGTGTTTATGTATTTCGGCTCTCCCAAGGCGTTCGCTGAAGTGGGCCATAGCAGAAAGGTGAAAAGGGCCAGGACTGTCGTCCCGCCGATCGAGAAACGTGGCATCAATAAACTCCAGGTCTGAGATTTGGCCCACGCGGCCTTTGTGAAAGGGGCGAAGCTGGCTTGATACTTGTCCATGCTTTTCCGCACAATTCAGATTACTCTTTGAATTCAAACTGCGTGGTACGCACCGGGCTTCAACCGAAGAAAGCCGGCGGCATTTGCCTCGCTGACTCGGCCAATACCGGCGGCAACTTCCGCGTCCATTTTTTGTTAGCCCGATCTCCGCTTCGGAAAGCGCCCTTGGCACATCAGCGTTTTCCGTTAATTATTCAGGGCAATGCAGCTGCTGCTTACGGAGGCTGAGCTAAGTGAGTGACTCGGACGGTTGACGAGTGCTGAGAATTACTTCGGGATTGCCTGTCAATTGGCAACTCGCCTCACTCGAATGATCGGGAGATGATTGCAGAATGAAGAACTCATTCTTGGATGGACGATTCGGGCTGGCCGCGAGGGAAGAGAGCCCAAATACTCACATGTGGCCAAATATCGAAGTAATTCCATGTCAAGAGGCGGGCGGCACTTTGGATTGAGACGTTGAACATGGCGGAAATATTTCAACTTTGCCGTGGGACATAAGGGTGGGCAGTTATTTATCTGCGGAAGGCAGGGCCCAGCGCCACTTCGGGCTCCGCCCGCATGTCCAACGTTGTGACTCCGCCGGTCCAATGAAATCCTTCAATCCGGATGGCCGCTAACCATCGGCGTAATGAATCCAAACCAAGTATCCAGTCCCCCGGTATCTCCAAGTTGGCAGTTGTCAAAAGTAGTTGTTCCGGTCCAGGATGCCGTGGCAGTCTGCACGCCGGAAGAACTCGCGGCTTCAGCCTCGGTGATGAATCCAGGGTTGCCCGATGGATTGAGAATCAGAGCGGTAAAACCGTTCCCTGGAACGAAGTCTATTGTGCCACCACAGTTATTGATACTGGACACGATGAGATCATTTGCGTGCGTTATCGCCGCGCTTGTCGGCACCGAAGCAGTAAGACTTGGTGTGTTGTTGCTGCTAACCCCTTGATCCACGCTGTCGAAATACCCTGTCGCGGCGATGGAACCCGCCTGCCACTCGCTGCCGGACACCGTCAAAAATGTGGTGCCCGAACTTCCCGTCCCCGTGTTCGTTATGGTGAAGCTAGTCACTCCCGAGGGGATGCTAGGGCAGTACCAGGCGTAGCCCGTCACGTAGTCCGGCACGCTTGAATTATCCATGTAGTAAGGAGCGTGCGGGGCGGGTACAAAGCACGTTTCAGGCGAATTGATGTTGTCGGAGATGACCGGAGCGATCGTGGTTACGAAGGGACCGCCGCA
>CAZVYV010000667.1:0-1906 GCA_964630985.1 uncultured Occallatibacter sp. | reverse complement strand
TGATGATGGCGAACATGAGCTGGTAGATCATGTAGGTCTGCTCGGGAATGGTGGCGGCGTAGTCAGTGTTTGGAGTGAGCAGAACATTGCGAAGGAAGGCGTGCTCAAAGCCCCCTATAAACATGTTGCCGTGGCCGAAGGCGAGCGAGTAACCGACAACGGCCCAGAGGACTGTGACCAACCCGATCATGGCGAAGCTCTGCATCATGGTGCTGAGAATGTTTTTCCTGCGCACCAGGCCACCATAGAAGAGTGCCAGTCCCGGACCGGTCATGAGCAGCACGAGCGCGGCCGAGGTGAGCATCCATGCGTTATCCCCGGCGGATTGAGCGCTCTGAACGGCTTGCTGGAGTGCGGTGATTTGCGCCTGGGTGGCCGGGGCCTGTGGATTGGAGATTGCGGGAGCGACAGCCATCGCGAGATGGGCCGGGAGCAGGAAAAGGAACAAGAGCTTCAACAAACGAGAGGACATGGAGCGACTGGACATGAGTTCTTCCGTTTCGAATTCTCGAACGCGAGGCGTAGAGAAGGACTTTTAGAGCTGAACGACAGGCTATGGAGGGCCTAACCGACGGTGCAGGATTCAAGCAGACGACAGCCGAAAGAGGCGCCGACCAGAATCATAGCGAAGGTCAGATTGGACTTTCGTATCATTTTCGTAAAGACGGCGAAATAACGCAAGTTTCGGCGATTTCCGGATTGCTTCTTCATACAGCAGGTGCTGGGGCGAGGGGATCGGATTTTATGCGCATGAACCAGGGAGACCGCGGCAGGTGGGTCTTCTGGTCTCATTCAAGAGCGTTTGCCTGTTCAATTCTGACCATCCCTGCCGGCGGGGAGCGGCGTTATAGTAGGAATATGGCGGCTACCATAGAGCGCGACCGCTATCTCTTCGGCAATCTTGAGAGCAGCGCGAAAAATCGCATCAAGGTGAATGAGGTCAACTACGGCTACGAAGAGCCGGAGGGGGTCTTTCTCACCTCGTTGGATTTCGCGGTGAATTGGGTGCGCAAGAATTCCGTGTGGCCTATGACCTTTGGCCTGGCCTGCTGCGCCATTGAGATGATGTCAATGGGCGCTGCGCGGTTCGATATCGCGCGCTTCGGCGCGGAGGTTTTCCGGCCCTCGCCAAGGCAATCGGACCTGATGATTGTGGCGGGACGCGTGTCGCAAAAGATGGCCCCGGTTCTGCGCCGCCTCTACGACCAAATGCCTGAGCCTAAGTGGGTTATTTCGATGGGCGCCTGCGCCACTTCGGGTGGTGTATTCAACAACTACGCGCTGCTTCAGGGAGTGAATCAGGTGGTTCCGGTGGATGTGTATGTACCCGGATGCCCACCGCGTCCCGAGCAACTGATCTACGCGATCTCGCTTCTACAAGAGAAGATACAGCGCGAACCCCGGAGCCTGCTTAAGACTCTGAATGTAGAATGAGCCCCGATGATTAGCGGGCAGAATTTCTTTTTCAAAACGGTTTCTCAATAACGATGCAGCAACGAAAGTGTGGAGCGAAAAACATGTACTCAAGAGCTTTGAAGTCTGTTTTGCCGGTTCTCGCCGTGGCGGTTTTTGCCCTTTTGCCCATGGGGTGCAAGAAGGCTCCGCCGATCACGTTATCGTGCAACGCCAGCGCACCCACCGTTTACCCGGGCGATCCTTTGACGGTCACAGCTACGGCTGGGGCGGTGGATCCAAACAAGAAGAACAACGTCCTTTACAACTGGAGCGGGGACGGCGTAACCGGTAGTGGGACTTCGGCCAGTGTGAATACGGCTTCACTGGCTCCCGGTTCGTATACCGCGAAGGCTGAAGTGAAGGAAGGCAAGAAGGGCAAGGAAGGGCTGAAACCAGGCCAGAGCGCCGAATGCTCCGCCGATTACGCGGTGAAGCAATTCGAGCCGCCGAC
>CAZVYV010000666.1:0-1912 GCA_964630985.1 uncultured Occallatibacter sp. | reverse complement strand
GATGCGATCCGGCGCAGCATGGGCTACTTCAACGAGGCGCTGGCGATGGATGCAGGCTTTGCGCCGGCTCATGCGGGACTGGCAGATTGCTACGCGCAGATGGGATCGATTCGCGTTGGACAGATGAAGCCGCTGGAGGCGCTCGCGCAAGCACATTCGCATCTGCAGCGGGCCTTGGATCTGGATGAGACGCTGGCCGAAGCGCACTGCACGTTGGGGTTGATCAAGAGCTGGTACGACTGGGACTGGGACGGAGCAGGGCAGGAATTTCAGGCGGCACTGGCGCTTGATCCGAGCCAGATTACGGCGCTGATCTGGCAATCGCTGTATTTATCTGCGGTGGGGAGAACGCAGGAGGCGATTGGCTCGATGCAGCGTGCGCGCGAGATTGAACCGCTATCGATAGGCGTAAACCTCTACCTCGGAGTTGCGCAAACGCACGCCGGGCAGCAAGATCTTGCGCTACGGCAATTTCAGCAGTGTGTGGAACTGGAACCCGGTTATTACCGGTCCTATTTTTTTCTGGGCCGGAATCTGGCATGGCTTGGGCAATATGAAGAGGCCGTCGAAGCCTTTGAGAAGGCTCTTTCGCTCACGCCCGACAACATTGAAGCGCTGGCCTTCATGGGAGCCGCTCTGGCGGGCAAGGGCGAGCGTCAGCCCGCTCTCGAGATTGTAGAGAAGGTGAGAGTGGCAGGAGAAAGAACAGAGCCGGCCGTACTGATTGCCGCGATCTACGCGAAGCTCGGGCTCGCCGCGGAAATGTACGAGTGGCTGGAGCGAGCGGTCGCAGTAAAGTCAACTCCGATTTACATTACAGTCATCAGCAACGAATTCGATCCTTACCGGGCGGACGCACGTTTTCACAAATTTCTGGCGTCGATCGGCTTGTCGCACCTGGCGCGGAACTAGGCGGCTGGAACGATGTTCTGGTTGAAGCGGAAGAAGTTGTCGGGGTCGTACTTCTTTTTCAGTTCTGCGAGGCGCGCATAATTTGCGCCGTACGACGCCTTGACTGCCGACGATCCTTCGTCGCCTAAATAATTCACGTACGCATCCAATGCACCGAGGGCTTCGAGAGCGGCGGCGAACTCCTGCGCCCAGGTGATGCATTTCTCCGCGAGCGCAGGGTCGGTCCACGCGGGCATGATGTTGACGCTGTAGTGCACGCGCCTGAGGCCGAATGCGGTCTGCTCGACGGGCACGCGGCTGGCAGCGCCGTGCATGTGCTCAAGGACGACCTGAGTCTGTTCGGTGGGCATGTGCTCCGTGTGATCAATGATGACGCGGAGGGCATCGTCGGTGAGCTCGCGGAGGAAAGGGCACTTGAAGTAGTAGTGCGTTCCAGCAGGAGCTGAGAAGTCGAGCATGGTTTGCAGTTCGGTGTATTTCTTTTCATCGATCATGTCGGCGGCGGGCGGCGCGGCGAGATAGAACCGTTTGCACTCGGCGGCGCGGTCAGCGCTTGATCCGCTATGGCAGAGAGCGATTGCCGCCATGGGGTGGCCGTGGCCGGTAAGAATCGCGGCGTATGCGGTGATCTCATCGGGCGCATTGGCGGTGAGATCTCGATATTGGCGCAACAGGTCGAAGGCTGTCGGGCGCGGATACAAAACGATGCCGCCGTGGATGGAAGCGAGCTCGTGCAGGCGAAACTCGAGCGCGGTGACGATGCCAAAGTTGCCGCCGCCGCCTCGGATGGCCCAGAAGAGGTCCTCATTCTGGGTGGCGCTGACGGAGAGGTGATCGCCGTCAGCGTTGACGAGGTCGGCGGAGATGACGTTGTCGCAACTGAGGCCGTGCTTGCCCATGAGCCAGCCGATGCCGCCGCCGAGCGTTAAGCCACAGACGCCAGTTGACGAGATGACTCCGCCGGTGGTGGCGAGGCCGAATTTCTCGCTTTCGCGATCGA
>CAZVYV010000665.1:0-1914 GCA_964630985.1 uncultured Occallatibacter sp. | reverse complement strand
TACTGGCTGAAGCATTCCGGCAACCCGACTGCGCAATCATGACCCTAGATCAATTAAGAAAATTGTTGAACATAAAAGGAGGTCAGGTGGCGGTCTATAAAGTCGGGACATCCCCGCAGGGCTCGAAACACTGGTGGGCACAGTGGCAACTACCGCACGGCTTTCCAGGCTACACCAACATTCGCGATGCGACAGCAGATGAGGCTGCCTTGATGGAAAAGGTCGTTTGGGATCGAGATACGCCAGCAGACTTAGATAAGCTTCAGAAACTAATTTCGTTGTGATGCCTCGAAAACTTAAGGGAGAATGACAGATGGAAACTGTTGCTACGCCAATTCCGACAACCTCAAATTCAATGCCTGACGACAAAGACGGTTGGGAATGGATGCTCGTGGAAATCATGGGCTTTCGCAAGCACTGGGCCAGGACGCGAGAAGAGGAACGATATGGCACGAAGATGTTGCGCGTCGATATCCCGAACAAAGGTGACCCTGCCGTGCATGGCTGGACCACGCATTTCTACGGCCCTGCATCAATCTTCTCGATCACGCTGACCGACGAGGCCACGGTCATGGATGAAAACACGCCGTGGGATGCGCCGGCCAGACTCAGGTATCAGCCGCTGGAAGTCATCGAGCCTGAACCGTCGCTACCGATTCCGCCGATCGTGATCTTGAACGAATGTGGCCCGGTCGATCCAAGTGCTGTCGACAACGCTATCGACGACGATGACATGCCTTTCTGATATTTGGAGATTTTATAGGTGAAAAAAACTTCTGCCGTTGCAAAAAACTCGGAAAGTTCGTCTCCGGTCGTGATGCTGGACATAACCGATCTTCACTTCGCCAGCGAGGCGCCCCCGGAACTTGGCTTGCAGGTCAGGCGCAGCGACGACGGAGAGGGTTTGGATATGCTTGAGGCATCGATCCGGACCCATGGCGTCATTGTGCCGCTAGTGATCAGGGAGCACGGCGGGAAGCTGTACGTCATCGCTGGAAACCGCAGGCTGAAAATCCTGCGTAAACTTTTCAACGAGGATACCGGAATCCGACCGATGCTTGTCCCGACCGTGGATGCGGACAACTATTCTGGTGACCCGCGCGAAATAGCGATGGCGACGAACATCTCGCTTCCGCCGCATCCAGTCGATCGATACGAAGTAATTGCGGCGCTGGTCCGAGAGGGCATGTCGCCAGGAGATGCGCTGCTGCGGTTCGGTATGACCGAACGTCAATACGTCCAAACAATGAAGCTTGGAACATTGGCTCCCGAACTGCGCGACAAGTGGCGATCAGGGGCGATCGATGCTTCCGCCGCGCAAGCCTTCACGCTGACCGATGACATGGCCGAACAACTGCGAATTTACAAAGCCATCGTGCGATCGTCTGATGACGCCCTCGTTAAAGTCGAGGCTCACCAGATCAAATCCAGGATCGTTCCGGATAGCCAGCGCGAACTCGGATCGCTGGTCGAGTTTCTTGGCGTCGACGAACTCGACAAGCAGGGTCTGATCAAACAGCGCGATTGGTTCGGATCTAATCACATCGTGACCGACCCGAAGGCCGTCAAGAAGATGGCGACGGCCGCGCTGGATATGGCGGTCAAGAACCTGACCGAACTTCATGGCTGGTCGTGGGCTGCTATTGTCGATGCAGAGATCAAGAACTCGATCTATACCTACGGAGCCGTCCATCCGGACAAGAAGGGGAATTACACCGCCGAACAAAAATCTCGGTCAGGTTGTTTCGTCGAGATCGACCGGGACGGTAAACTCAAGGTCGATTATGGCCGGGTCAAGCCAGAGCCGGCCAAGAAGGCTGCGCCACGCGAGCATCCCAAGAAAGACAAGTCCAAGGCAACGGCCAAGGACGACGGCGCTATCTCCCGCAGTTTGGCCATGCGATTGGCCGAGCA
>CAZVYV010000664.1:0-1915 GCA_964630985.1 uncultured Occallatibacter sp. | reverse complement strand
AACCAGCGCAACCTGCCCATGCAAACTCTGTTTGATCAGCAGGGCGTGGAGCGATCGGTGCTCAGCCTGGTGGTGCGGGAAGCTGTGCGTGCGGGCATCACCGACGTGTGCATCGTGGTGTGGCCGGGCGATGAAGAACCTTACGCACGACTGCTCGCAGACGATGGCGCGCGACTCACGTTTGTCGCGCAGACCGAGGCTCGGGGATACGCGCAGGCGGTGTTCAGCGCCAAAGCCTTTGTGAAGGACGAGCCGTTTCTGCACTTCGTTGGCGATCATATTTATGTTGGGCAGGAAGCGAGCGGCAGCGCGAAAAGGCTGGTGGAAGCAGCGGCGGCCGAAAGTTGCGCGATCTCGGCGGTGCAGGTCACGCGCGAGAGCCTGCTTCCCTTTTATGGAACTGTTGGCGGGCAGCCGGTTGCAGGCAAGCCGGGGTTGTATCGCGTAGAGACGGTTCGCGAGAAGCCGACGCCAACCGAAGCGGAGCAGCATTTGATCGTGCCCGGACTGCGCAGCGGGCAATATCTTTGCTTCTATGGAATGCACGTGCTCACGCCGGCGATTTTCGAGATTCTTTCCGGCATGCTGGGCGCGGGGCGCGTGAGCCTTTCCGCCGCGCTGGCGGCGCTGGCCGAGCGCGAGCAGTATCTTGCAATGATCCAGACGGGCCAGCGATTCGATGTGGGCGTGAAATATGGATTGTTTACCGCTCAACTCGCGTTGGCGCTCAGCGGACAGGACCGCGAAAACGTCCTGACTCAACTTGTAAACGTGATGGCCGCGCGCGAAATGCTCTCCGCGAAGGGAGAGGGCGCGTGAGCGGACTGTGGACGACGATCACCGCGACAGACGCCGAAATTCGCAATCGCTCCCTCGATGATTTTTGCCGAACCGCTTCGACGGAGCAGCTGCTTGCCGAATTGAAAGACCTTGAGCAACGCAGACATTCGAACGAGAATCTTTACGAGCGCGTGCGCGCGCTTTTCTTCCTCTATGCCATCCACCGCTTTCATTTGCCTGCACGCAACGACGCGTTTTCGGCCGGTAAGGCGCTGGTTCCCTTTGACGGATACGAAAAGTTCCTGAATCGAAGATTCGAAGAGGCGATCGGCATCTTTCTGGCCGCTGAAAGGCGCGAAGGGCTGAGCGACGGACTTTCAAGTGCGCTGGCGGCGGCGTATCGCGGACTCGCGTTTCAAACACTGGCCGACCAGGTACGACGCAGCGTGCGGTCGGTGCGTGGCAATCAATGGATGTTCCGGACCGGGCACCCGGTCGATTATGCGCTGCGCCTGCGGCCGGAGTTGCACAAGCGCAACAACAGCGATCCATTTCCGATCCTGCACGAGGCCACACCGGTGCGCATGGACTTGAGCCATAGCGGATGGAGCGACATTTTTTTTCTGGGCATGGATCTGCCGGAGATGGCGCGCGTGCTCAACGTCTCGATCAATCTGGCGATCCATGGAGAGAATGGGCAGGCGCCGAAGCCTCCGGTCGAAACCTATCTGCGCGTGATCGATCGGCCGGTGATTCGGCTGGTGAGCGTCGATCTGGACGCGACAGCGGAGATCGGCGACTTGCAGGAATTGTTTGATTTCGGCCGCGACTATCTGGGGCTACTGAAAGCCGCAGTGATCGCATCGGGCATTGTGCCACCGGGAATGGAAGGCTCGGGGCAGCCGCTGGCTTCGGTCCTGGAGCAGTTGACCGGACAAGAGGGACTGGGCGTCGAGATCGTCAGCCAGGTGAACAACATTCCCAAAGGATCGCGGCTGGCGGTATCGACCACGCTTCTGGCGTCGCTGATCGCGTTGTGCATGCGCGCAACGGGACAAGCCAAGTCACTAGAGGGACCGCTTGAGGAAGAGGAGCGGCGCGTGGTGGCGGCGCGCGCCATTCTCGGCGAGTGGCT
>CAZVYV010000663.1:0-1919 GCA_964630985.1 uncultured Occallatibacter sp. | reverse complement strand
CCGCGGCGGTGCTCTTGTTCTTGCTGCTGAATGGCTCGCCCCACGCGTGGAGTCTCACTTTCTTTCATTCCGAACCTATCTTCAAAGTTAGTCACATCACCGTGATTCAACCCGGACAGGCGGGGCACTGAGAATGATGAATATCAATCAATCCATTCTCACCCTCATCCTCCTGGTGCCCCTGGCGGGCGCGGTTCTCGTCGCGCTCCTTCCCGATCGTGCCAAACTTCCAAACTGGATCGCGCTCCTCACAACCCTCGTCACATTTCTGCTTACGCTGCATCTGCCTGCGCACTTCGTATCCAGCCAATCCGGCTTCCAGTTTGAACAAAATGTTCCCTGGATCGAAAGCCCCGCCATCTTCTATCACGTCGGCGTCGACGGCCTCAGCCTCTGGCTCGTCGTTCTCGTTGGCCTGCTCGCGCCCATCGGCGTCGTCGCCAGTTGGAACACCATCCAAACCCGCCGCAAAATCTTCTACTCGCTCTTCCTCGTCCAGCAGACCGCCATGGTCGGCGTCTTCATCTCGCTCGACCTCATGCTCTACTACGGCTTCTGGGAGCTATCTCTCGTTCCCATGGCCATCCTCATCGCCATGTATGGCCGCAAAGAAGGCCCGCGCGCGGCGCTTAAATTCTTTCTCTTTACGTTTATCCCCTCAGCCCCGCTGCTCGTCGCGATCCTCTGGCTCTACGCGAAGACGCACACCTTCAACTTCGCCGATCTCCAGTACCAGACCGCCAGCGGAGTTCTTCCCGCAGGCGCGCTCTTCTGGGTCGCGCTCGCATTTCTCTTTGCCTTCGCGGTCAAGGTTCCTATCTTCCCGCTCCACGGCTGGCTCGCCGACACCTACAACGAAGCGCCCGTCGCGCTCGCCATGGTGGTCGCCGGCAAGCTCGGCCTCTACTCCATGTTTCGCTTCCACGTGGGTCTCTTCCCTGTTCAGGCCCGCGCCATCGCGCCCCTGCTCATCGCGCTCGCCGTCATCGGCATTCTCTATGGAGCATGCCTCGCACTTGTCCAGCGCGATTTCTGGCGTCTGATGGCCTTCGCCGCTCTTAGCCATCTAAGCCTCATCGTTCTCGCCATCTACGGCCTCACATTCCTCGGCTGGGCTGGCGGCGTCTATCAGATCCTCTCCCACGGCGTAGTCGACGGCGCGCTGTTCCTGCTTCTCGGTGCGCTCGAGCTGCGCTACGCCACGAGCGTCATCGATTCTTATGGCGGGCTTGCCGCAAAAATACCCCGCACGGCCACATACTTCGTAATCGCATCGCTGGCCATGATCGGCCTTCCCATGCTGTCGGGCTTCATCGGCGAATTCATCATCCTTTCCAGCACTTTCGCCGGAGTCAGTCGCCCCTGGGCGGTTGCCGCCGCTGTCGCAGTGATTCTCGGCGCCGCCTACATGCTCTGGCTCGTACAGCGGCTCTTCTACGGACCTGAAAGCGCACTTGCAACCTCCAAACCCTCTGTCGATCTCCGCTTCGGCGAGCTCGCCATTCTCACTCCGCTCGTCGTCCTCATGCTCGTCATGGGTCTGGCGCCGGACCTCTGGCTCAACACCATCCGCACCGGCGTCCATCCCCCGCAGCAGGCATCGCCCGCCGCACAAACCTCTGTCATCCTGAGCGAGTCGCCACGGCGACGAGTCGAAGGACCTGCAGTTGCTTTTTTGAACGCTCAAGCAACGAATTCCAGCTCTCGAAAGCCGTTATCCTCGGAGGTCCAGCGGTGACCCCAGTGCACGACATCTACCGCATCCTTCCCGAGGTCATCCTCACGCTGACCGGCGTTGTCGTCATGCTCATTGATGCCACGCTCCCGCCCGCCTGGCCGCGCCGTTCGCTTGGATGGGTCGCAGCCATGGGAACCACGGCCGCCCTCTGGGCCAGCTTGTGGCAGCTTTCCCTGCCCGA
>CAZVYV010000662.1:0-1919 GCA_964630985.1 uncultured Occallatibacter sp. | reverse complement strand
ATGGATCAAGCGGGGAAGAAACTTGGTCTCGATGTAGACAAGTACAAAGCTGAATTTTTGGGGGTGGACCACAACAACAACCCGCTCCCGGGTGTGCAAAAAACTCCTGAGGGAAAACCGATTGGTACCAAGGTGGGTGCAGGAGCGGGAGATAAAGTAGGACAAACTCTTCAGACCAAGGGAGTCCAAGCGCGTAATGTTCAGGACAACTTGAACCAAGCTATTGATTTGATCCAAGAAAATCCCAGCTTGTTTGGGAAAGTTCAGGGTCGATTCACAACTACTGCAAATATGATTGGCTCGGACGACCCAGCAATTGATCGTCTAGGAAACATCATCCACAATGCTGCCATGGCCAGTAACTCGGTACATGGTTTGCGCGGAGGCAAAGCGATTGAGGATACTGAAGCAAAGATGTTGAATCACTTTAAGAACTCAACAGAGGCTACAATAGCAGGTTTGCAAGACACCATTGACAGCATGGGTACGTTCACCTCTGCAGCAACGAAGGGTGCCAAAGCTACTATTGAGGCTCCCACAAAGAAAGAGAAAGAAGCAGAGAAGAAAGCTGCCCCCGCAGGAGCTACCAATGAGGTTTTGAAAGACGGCAAAGTAATTGGGCATGTTGTTGACAACAAATTTGTAGCCTTACCAAAATAGCATCCCAAGCCTTGATCAGCTTGGAGTACAAAGAGGAGAATAGAAAATGGCGGACAATCAGATCGAGGGACTTCCTGAGGGTGCAACCGTAGGCCCTGCGTTGCAAACTCAACCTCAAATCGAGGGTCTGCCCGAGGGCGCAACTGTAGGCCCCAAGCTCCAAACTAAAACCACTCAATCTACCCAAGCAGCTCCCAAGGAAAAAGAACCCGGGATGCTTGACGTGGCTAACAAGGCTTACGAAGGAGAGGCCCCGGTTGCTCCTGCATTCTCCACGGAATATGCTGGAAATGCCCTGCGTCGTCTGGGGTCGTCTGCGGGTCGTACTCTTATGATGGCCCCTAATATGGCCGTAGGTGCATACCACGCAATCACAGACGCTCCAAAAGACAGCACAGAGCAAGCGATAGAGACTGCAGGTGGTGGATTAACAGGTAGAGGATTACTTGCCGCGAAGCGTTTAGCGTATGATCCAAGCAGGGATACCATTGAACAAGAGAAGCAGCATGAGGCCGCAGACGCGGCAGCGGGTTTGCCTCATTCCACTGCTGAGAAAGTCCTTAACAGGGCAGTTTCAAGCGTGCCTTTGATGGGTCCGTTTGTGGAAGCTGAAGGACAACGCGCTGGCAAGGGAGACATACTTGGGGCAGTTGGAGATGTTGCTGGACTGGAGGCGGGCGGTCGAGCGTTCCATGAAGCTCCTAAGGAATTCCCTACAGTCAAGGCTGCGGCAGATGCAACTGTACGTGGTATGGGTAAAACATACAATGCAGGGCGCGCAGCTCTTCCCACAGCAGGTGCAATTGCTGGTGGGGTCGCTGGAAGCATGCATGGTGGTCCCGGTGGGGCTATCATGGGAAGTTACTTCGGCGGCAGAGAAGGAACCATCGCAGGCAGAGCTTTGCCTGAAATGGGTAAGAGCATCACGCAAAGAGGAAGGATACCAGAGGTTGCTAACGTAGAGAGTTTGACCAAGGATTACAATGTGGCTGACAAGGCTTTGAAGAAAGCCATGGAGGACCACAGCAAGTATGCAGCCACTGAAGCGCAAGGACCAATTGATCCAGAGACCAACCCTGCTTACAAGAAATCTCTAGATGCAGTGAGAAAAGCACAAGACGCTAAAGTTGAAGCACACATGCATTTGGAGAACGCAACTAAAGCAGCGGAAGCAGCTAAGACTGCTGCAGGTGCTCCTGCTGATCAAGACATCACACCCGATGCAGTAGCCGCCGCACGCCCTGAGGCACCTACCCCAA